>JAAZFF010000077.1 GCA_012511845.1 Lentisphaerota bacterium | reverse complement strand
TTATGTCGCTGGAATCCTCTTTTGCAACGAAAACCGCTCTTCCATCTTTATCTGTTTCAAGATAACTAATAGAATCTTCCGCTGCATCAATCGATTTGATAGCAGCTACCAGATAATTCTCTGTCGATTTTCTAATCTCTTCATCTTTAATTTTTGGAACGACCGTTTTCAAAATGTCTTCAATTGATCCTCTTGTACTTTCTTTCAGTATGGGTGCCTTTCCATTTGCTGAAGCAAGCAGGGCGTTGGCGGGGATGTCATTGAATTTGGAAATATTTAGCGGACGAGTTTTTTCGGCTAATTGGGCGAGTCTGCTGTCTTTGACCAGGCGGATTTCAGTGCCCAATGACAAGCCCTTTAATATGTCGTAGGACAAACCTATATCAAGAACATCTATCTGTTCAATGGTTTTCATCGAACGCTCAGCATCAGCAGCAAAAAAATCTTCCCAGAGATTGGAGAGATCAATTATTTTTGCAAGTTCTGAAACAAAATCCCCTTCATTTTCTGAAGTTTCATCTTCCAGTTTATCGAGCCACGGCATCGACTCCGTCATTTTGCGTTGCTTTTCTGCCTGTATTTCCACAAATCTCTTTATCGTGAATCCGGGTACCTCAATTTCAATAACAGCATTTTGTATTTTGGGAGACATAATGGCGTCGAGTTCTGTTTTGGAGATTCTGGCTATGTCTTTATTGTTCGAAAAAACAGCAAAATCTTCTCTTACGGATACCCATGAGCCATCGTCCAGTTCGGCAGTATTGTCAACAGGATCGCTTATTCCGCGGCTCCTGAAAAATTCTTCTGCCGATGTAGTCAATGGTACAATTATTGCATACGACAAGGATTCTACGGGAAAAAGTTCTTCTTCGATGAAAAGTTCATCTAAGGAAAGTGTGGATACGGGCGGCAGCACCCCATCGAAGTAAAGTGCCAGCGCCAGCGGTCTGTTCAGGTCATACGAACCGCTGAAAGATATTATACCCTGTTGCAAGGCACCAGCCATCATCATTCCGATCATCGGTTGCTCAAAAGCCAGCGAAAGTCCGGAAATTGCTGCGCTTGCTTCTGCTGAGCTGCTTATTCTGCAGTGTGCTATTCTAGTCGGCATTGCTGATAATTGAAAACTGAACGTCAATGCGAATAACATTAAGGTGACTCTATTTTTCATTTGTTCTTTCTCCGGGGTTTGAATGAAGAGTGAAATGTTTGTCTCTTCTTATGTTAGCATTATACTGGAATGATTATTTTTTGCCAATTATATTTAAATGCGCAGGCGCAGAATTTAACAACGCGGAAAACGCGGAGGGGAGAAGGTAGGGCGTGTTTCTCAGAAACCGCCGCAAGATTTAACCACGAACCACACGAAACTTCACGAAAGGGTAGGGCGAATGTCCTCATGAGCCGTGGTTGAGAGGCAATCTCAATAAGGGCAATGCGGTCAACAGGGTCAGTCATCTGCCCGAGCAGGCGCTCGGGGCTCCCAGGCTAAGCAGGCGGGACAGGCAAGAATGTCTGTGCTACAGTCTGCGGTTCGCGGGGACGCTCACCCTCCAAACGGCGGTTTGCGGAGAAACACGCCCTACCTTCTGAGTAAAAAAAAGGAAGACCCCGTTGCGGGGTCTTCCATCGATCGTTTTTACGATTTAGCGATTAATCGCTTTAGCCGGTGTTTAATTAACCTCAGCTGTTACAGCCTTGACGCGGAAGAATTTCTTCGTTGCGCCATCTGTCGGGGCTTTCAGAGTGATAAGATCATCCTCATCAACACTTGTCATGCTTGCCAGAGGATCATCTTCTGCTGCCCAGTTCGGAGTACCGATGTCGGCAGTGCTCTCGAGAGAGTATGTGACACCAGCTTCCGGAGCGGCGAACTGAACTACGAAGTACTCGTCGTCTTCGACATCTTCGAACGCTACTGCTGCTTCACCTGCTCCAAGACCGCCGCCGATTGTCGGGGCTGCAGGATCTTCCGGCTCTTCCGGACCCGGGTCATCATCGCCAAAGTCAGGAAGAATACCGTACCAGCCTTGGACAACATAATCTGTATCGTCTTCTTCAGGCGTGATGGTTACTGAGATTGCCCAGTTGTTTGAATCATATCCCAGGGTATCATCATCAGGATCAAATGTCCATTCAGTCCCATCATAAGATGCTGTGTAGATGTTTGTTACGGTATTCTCATTCTTTATTACGAGAACAGCAGAAAGAGTGGTTTCTTCATCGTCTGCAACCTCACCGAAAAGAATTGTCCATGGAGTTCCTACACTTCCAGTGTTGACAGCTGCCTGAGCTACATTAGCGATGGCATCTTCTTCTCCATCTGTATATGTTGCCCAGCTGAAATCGACACTCGCTGCCATCTCTGCTTCAACGACTGTACCGACAAAGTTGTCAACTCTACCTGTTCCACGGAAGGAAACGGAGTTAACTTTTTTCGAGGCTGACTGTAAGAAATCGCTCCCGTTCGCAATGTCAAATTGCTCCTGGGTATCGCCCTTGAGCGTCATCACAGTTTCTTCAACAATGAAACGAACTTTGGGGCTACCAGTTTCACTGTAAGTGAGCTCGATACGGATATCGTACCAATTCTCATTTTCCATTTCAAGGTCTTCGCCTTCGAGTTCTACCCAGACGTTACCTTCGAAAGGATCGTTTACATAAGCGCAAAGAACTGTGTTTTCTACGTCGCCTTCTTCATCGATATCTGTACGCAGATATACGGCAGTCTGAACAGGGCTTTCTGCAACGTTGTCGAAGCTCGAGGGTGCCGGAGGCGTCTCAGAGCCTACGAGAAAGATTTTTGCATCTACAAGCACCTGATCTGCCGGGTCCTGCAAAGGAACCGGTGTCCATGTAAGGTCACTGCCCTGCGTATCAAGTTTTAGATATC
>JAAZFF010000076.1 GCA_012511845.1 Lentisphaerota bacterium | reverse complement strand
CCGCCAATCCACATTGCCCGCAGCTGCTCAAGTGATTCTGTCTGCTCAAGCAGGCAGGGTGGTTCTGCGACCATTTTCTTTAAAAAAGCACCCCTATATCCATAAATCCCAATATGGCGCATGTAAAGTCCTGAAGATAAATCCTGTTCGCCATCACGTCGAAACGGTATGGGCAGACGCGAAAAATACAACGCTCCATCGTTGGAGTCCAGCACAACCTTGACTACTGTTGGCGAAAGCAGGTCTTCTGCCGCCCTGATCGGAGTGCATGCGGTAGACATATCATAAAAATCGTCTCCTGCAAGTTTGGAAGCTACAGCGTCAATCAGCTCCGGTGCGATCAATGGCTCATCACCTTGAATATTCACAACGATATCATCATCACCTGCATCAGCCGCTTCTGCAACACGATCAGTTCCTGACGGGTGCCCGGGACTTGTCATAACAACCCTTGCTCCCGAATTTCCAACCGCATCGGCAATACGTTCATCATCCGTCGCAACTATAACTTCATCAAGAGACTCTGCTCTCAAGCTTGCCTCAACGACCCATCGCACCAGAGGCTTTCCACAAATCATTGCCAGACTCTTGCCCGGAAAACGTACGGAACTCCAACGAGAAGGAATTACACCAATAGTTCTCAACTATTCAGCCTCCACTGTTTCTGCAGTTGCAGGCACGGACTCTGAACCATCTACTTTTTCTTCCTCTTCTGCTTTCTCCACAAGTTCCGCGATATCGTCGCTGCTGCTTTCCACTTCAGAAGAATTTGCAGTAAATTTGTCTAACTCAATAACATCAGTATAGTCGATCGGATAAATTTTTGAATTTTCAGAAAACCACTCAATCTCAAACTCTACAGGCTCGTTGTCCATAAACTTGAAGGACAGTGCGTTGAACATCATTTGCCGATGTTTTTTAAGCGGCACAGCATAACGCGCCCAGTTAAAGCCGGAAAAAGTTTTTATTGCTTTCCCTCTTTCATCCCTGAAAAACACGGATGCATCAACAATTTCAAATGTTAAAGAATTGTTATCTGCAATCTTTGTAGCTATCCAATCAATTTGTCCGCCCTTTTCAAACTCGTAGGCACACGATGGAGTCCAGTTGCCCAAGTTTGATTTTGTTGCTGTTAGGACAGGTCTGACGAGGCGAACGTGTCTCCTCCTGAACTTCCCGCATCTGAAAATCTTCACTTCCGGGACCTCAAGGAGCACATTCGTTGTATTGTCGGCTGATTTGGACCACAAAACAAGATCTGACATCACAAGATTCATGCCGAAAGTAAGACTTGCGGATGACACCTGCGCCTTGTATCCCGTTTTTCTTTCAATTCCCTTAGCGATCCGGGCAGCTCCGGCTCCGGTCGACACAAACCAGCGAACCCCGACGGCAGCCAGCACAGCCAGGATTATCAGAGAAAATATAAGTCTTTTAATAGTACGCATAGTTTGGTTCCTTTTATGCGATAAATTGTGCCATATTTACACCTAAAACTCAACATGCAATTAATATCGCAAACAATCATATTTTTGTTATTTGTTGTATAACAGAATATAACTGAATTCATTCATTTCTGATTGAGAAATTTCCAGTCCGATTTCGCTTATTGAAAACAAGCCAAGTACAGTAAAGAAATGTCGTTGGTATTATTGCTGCGAACATTATCAGCACAATAAAATACAGAAATAACATTTTTGCAAATAAGTGTTGACAAAAAAAAGGTATCTTTGGTAAATTGTACAGTAATTTCATGACAGCAGACTTTGGAAAAATACATGAAGGTAAAAATAAAAAAACTGGCAATCGTACAGATGGGATATTCATTCAGATCCCGCCTCGAAACTACCACAGGCGGTGATGTTGCTGTTATTCAGATGAAAGATCTGGCGAATGACAATACAGTTGACTGTAACAATTTGGCTAAAATCGAACTCGACTCCCTCAAAGAGCACCACCTGACACAGCACAACGACCTTATTTTCCGTTCACGTGGACACACCTTAACTGCCGCAATTCTCCTCTCTGATCCCGGCAGGGCCGTTGTGGCCGCCCCACTATTACGGATCAGAGT
>JAAZFF010000075.1 GCA_012511845.1 Lentisphaerota bacterium | reverse complement strand
TAACGTTAAAGTCGTCAGTTCTCCAGACACCGGAACCATCAGCCGCATAGACCATCCCTGTGCGCGACTCCCATTCCCCATCGGGGCGGATGCGGGCGGCCCACATATCCCAGACTATATTACGCGACCAGTCTACAAGCGCCATGTGCGCATCGGCGCCGGGATCAGGTTTGGCATTATCAGGTATTGGTACATCTTTTCCAAATCCCGGACCCTGACTCCAATATTTATCACGCGGCTCCCAGCGTCCCGGTCTGCGCGAGGGCTCCAAATCCCACTGATGAACCGTATATCTCGGAGTGCTGTCGTCTACCTCATAAACAGGTATGGCATATTCATTGCAGTTGATCCAGAACGGTCCGCCTGGTTCGACGGCAAGGCGCTCTAAAAAGTCGTCATTACGCGGATCAGTTTCCGCATTATCAGCAATGGGCAAGTTCCAGAAGCTGTCATCTGAAAAAAATCTTTTAGCCATAGTAATTCTACCTCATAACAATCTTTCAGACCCCATGCAAACGTAAATCTTCAGTCATTCGGTCTGAAGAACGACAAGAAATGGCTGAGCTGCTTTGTGTAAAGCGTTTTACTCTTTTGGAACATGGCGCTGTACTACTGTACAGGTGTTACACCCTTTTTCAGGATTATATTGCCATACACGGCAACTTCTCCTGTAACGACAACAGCATACGCCTCTTTTGCCCTGTCATAAAAGGCAAAGCGATCGATGCGTGTAACTGCGGGCGGATTAGTCACATGGCGTTTGATTGCCGCCATATATTCAGCTTCCACAGATGGATCAAGCTTGTCACCATCAACAGGCGCCATCATAATCAAAGGCGGCGCGTAACTGTCGAGCTCAAAAAGAGGAATTATACCATCCAGCAAAGGAGGTATACCCAGACCGTCTGCACGCAAAACTCTTTTCCCTAAGGTATGACCGGGAAAATGAGCATCAGCAAGTACAATTTCGTCGCCGTGCCCCATTTCTGCAAGAATTTTGAGCAACTCGGGCGATATGGCAGGAGATATTCCTTTAAGCATTATCCTACTCCCTGTTCAGGTATTAAAGAAGCTGTGTTTGTTTTGTGGGTTTTGGCACTTTTACAACCATTACTCGCAGACGGCTGTCACTTTCGTTATACCAGCAATGAGGTATACCGGCAGGACTCTCTATAAGGGCATCAGCTTCAACTTCCTTTTTTTCGTCGCCTATTTCGACTATGCCGCGTCCTTCCAAAACAAAGAAGAACACATCAACCGGCGTAATGTGCCGGAACAGCTTTTCGCCTGCCTCAAGTGTGATATGCACTACCTGGGCGTGTTCAGTATCGTAAATCAAAGCTGCGTTGATTTTGTGGGGGTTGGGCATCGGGGCTGCCTTTTGAGCATATGTAATTTTCATGGCACTGATATTTTTTATGGGTAAAGGTAATCTGATTACGAAGTGAATAATAATTCGATAGAATATTAGCATGCCACCACAGCAGCGTCAAGGAATCGCACGACCGAAGCAGTAATTCTAATTTTAGATTACGTATGTTGCCGGTGTCGGGATCGTCTTCGATACCGAATTCTTTTATTTCATAGTTATTTTCAATTCCGATAGCTATAACGTTGTCACAATCAGAATTGTTTAAAATTAACCGAACGGGAAGATTTTGTGGCTAGCATCGTTTGAAACCTTCAAAACTACCGAGCGGGAAGATTGTACATGGTTGTTTATTTGTGTTCTGCACCTTCACAGTTTCACCTTGTTCAATTCGTCGACGAAGGTATAACGACGCTTGTACAGGAGCCTGTACTTCTATGCAAGGGCTTTCGCTTCCGGACTGAATCCCAGTGCACCGAACTTCGCCAGGTTTCTGCAGGCGGATGCGTAGTTCCTCCGATCATGGGCAGACTGTGCCTCCCCGTCCAGACGTGCCATGAAAACCGCCTTCACAGATTCTCATGAAGCTTTTCTTTTTCCTTTTCGTGAAATTTCGTGTGTTTCGTGGTTCACTACCTTTTTCCAAGTGGTTAGGGGTCAGAACTCGGTGTTATCATGGCTCCTCCAGCATCCACGATATAGCCTGGTCAATTATCTCGGCTGGCGGATAGATGTGTCCGCCGAGAAAATTGAAAACATTGACCTTCCATTTTTTCTTCCTTATTGTCTCGCTGTCGGACTCCACCCAAGAATTGGCATTTTTGTCTTCATCGCCATTAATTATTGCCACTTTGCCTCCACCTTTCGGCAACTTCAAGTCTTTTTGGCGCACTTTGCCTCCGATCCATCCCCCGAATGCAAGGATACCGGTAAATTTCAGATCCTGACGTCGTGAAGCAATCTGGTATGAGCGCATCCCGCCGCCGGACATCCCGGAGAGGTAAACTCGTTTGTGATCGTAGGGCACATCCGCTGCCACACATGAAAAAAGATCGTCCTCGATCTTGTGCCCTGTTGTCTCCTCCATGTTGTTCTGGAGCTTGTCGCAGCCCACCACGATCCACCCCGCTTTCTCTGCGGACTGTTGAACTTTTCTCAGGGCACCTTTGCCATTGCCACCAGGAGAAAAAGTGTAGAGCAGCGGTGGCAAATTGTCCGGATCGAATGAAGAGGGGATATACACATAATAGGCGGTTTCCGTCCCGTTGGTGGTCACTCGATCAACAATCTTGCCGGGAGGCCATTTGGCGAGAAATGCCGCCTTCTTTTCCGCCTTTTCCTTTTCCACCTGCTCTTCAGCTTCCTTTTTTGCCTTTTCTGTTTCCTCTTTGAACTTTTTATACAGTTCGACTATGAACGCCTGATCATCTTCGGACAAGGCATCGTAGCTGACGTTCATCCTTTTTCCATCAGCCCCACGAAGTATGACCCGGCCATTCTCGACGTTTAAAAACTCCGCCTCGATGGTCTGCCCGGCTGTTGAAGTCCAGGTTCTGATTTCAGCAACACATGACAAAGCCGTGAGGCATATTATATAAATCAACATACGTTTCATAATCTCATTTCTCCTTATTTTGGCTGTTATCGAGCATCGCCGGTCATCTCTGCTCTCTCCGTTTTTTGCTGCGCACACGATAGAGCCGTTCGCTAAAGCCGCCCTCATTCTCAAATTTCTTTGCCAGCGTTTCAATTTGGCGACTCAGCAAATAACAAGCAAGGTTCAAAAGCGAAAGAGCAGCGTTTGCCGCAAGTGCAGCCGATGGGAGAGGTACGGACGAACACGGACTGTCAGGGACAGGCATGGACTTGATAATGGCATTATGTCCGTCCGTATCTGTCCGTGATCGTCTGTGATTGTCCCTAACCCCTGCTCTGCTCAGCTTTCTCTCCTCCTTGACCCATGCCTGAACCTCCGCCAATGTTTTATACCGCTTTTGCTTAAACCTGACAAGTACCGGGTGATCAAACCTGAGCTGTTCAAGCCCCCGTTGCCGTAGAAAATCCTCATAATCAAGCTTCAGCCCTTCCAGGCTGGCACGGGCGACATTTGTAAGCTTAAGTTCTGTTTTTTTAGATGTTGCTGATGCTTGAGAGCCTTCTGCAATATTCTGCACACCCGAGCGCGCTGCCTGCACCATCTGATCCCTTGTGCGGCTAAATCGATCTACATACCTGTCGCAGAAGCGCACCGTGATGTCGTAACATAGCTGTGCCAGCTGAAAACTCTTCAAGTTGCGATAACCGCCATGTTTAGGAATCAGTTCAGACATAATTGCGCTCCTTTAGGGTGGGCTTTGTGCATACTGTAGACACTATAGTAAAATCACGCACCCAATGCAATTCACGCAGTCCACCATGTCCACTCAGTCCACCCCAAATGAATCCCTTGAGCGTCCTCGCGAACAGCTTATTGATGTTGCCTCTCAACCACAGCGGTTTGCGCCTTCCCAATCCCCGTCAATAGAGTCGCAACTTTTAACATGATTTTCTTTTGCTGTAATTATTTAAAAACATGGGTTATACTTTACGGCGTTCGGTAGACAGGATTACTTGAATGAGGGATATATCTTATGAGTTTTAAAGCTGTTGTGGTCGGTGCTGGTGGAATATCCGGCGCATGGCTCCCAAACCTGAAGGCGGAGGGAGTCGATGTTGCCGGTATCGTTGATATAAATCCGGCGCAGGCACAGGCACAGGCCGACAAGTTTGAGCTGGAACCTCTCATATCCGATGATCTTGAGAGCACACTAAAGAAGGTAAAACCTGACTTTGTGGTTGATCTTACACCTCCAGACTACCATTGCGCTACTACATGTACAGCCCTGGGTGCGGGCTGTCATGTAATTGGAGAAAAACCGATGGCGTCGTCGATGGATGAGGCACGCAAGATGGTTCGCGCAGCTGAAGAGGCGGGTAAAATTTACATGGTGTCGCAGTCGCGCCGCTACGAAGCCGCCCACGCCGCACTTACAGAGGAACTCAATGCGAGGTTGATCGGATCCCTGACGACCATGAACTGTGCCTTTTATATTGGTGCGCATTTTGGAGGTTTTCGTGACGAAATGGAAAGTCCACTCATACTTGATATGGCGATCCATCATTTCGACCTGGCAAGAATGATGAGCGGGGCTGACCCGATTGCCGTTTATGCAAAAGAGTTTAATCCCCGCGGTTCATGGTACGCAGGTGACGTTGCCGCTTCCTGCATATTTGAAATGTCCGACAATCTGGTTTTCACATACACGGGAAGCTGGTGCGCTGAAGGAATGCATACATCATGGCACGGGGACTGGCGCTTCATCGGTACGAAAGGTACAGTTATGTATGAACGCGATGCAAAGCCGATCGGTGAAGTTCTTGCAGGCGATACCGGGTTCCATCGCCCCATGAAGCAGATTGCTATTGAGCCGACACCTGTCGCCCAGGGTCAGCTTGGCGCAATTAAAGAGTTTCTGGCTGCAATCAACGGAGGTCCCGCACCGCAGGGAGAATGCCACGACAATATCAAGTCGCTGGCAATGGTTTTTGCCGCAATGGAAAGCTCAAGAAAAGGGCAGCGTATCCCGGTCGTATGGTAGATTACTGCACCCAAAGGCAATAAGCCATTGAACCCCAATTTCGATACTGTACAGAATGCGAAAAAACAAGAAGGAGAATTAATATGTTAATTAAAAGCACTATTATACGTTTGTTAAGAGCGAATTTAATTCGCTGTGTGCCATTTGCTATTATTGCTACAGCGTATGGAACTGTTTATGTAGCAGATCCCGCCCCTGTAGGTCCTTCAGGATATACAATTGCAGCCCTGACAAGCCAAAATCCAACCACAAACGCAATTGTCGGCTTTTCCGGCGGATGGACAGCCAACACCGGAGTTGTACTTGCCGATTCCACTGGGCTTGAATATCCGGAAAATATAATGCTGGAGAGTAGCGGTGGCAGCATAATCATCAAACACTCCGCTGATGGGCATGCAACAGGGCGCGTAACATCAAGAAGTATCGCGAGTAGCGGCCTTCCCGATTCGGGCTCGCTTTTCTTCAGCGTTTTGATGCGTGCCGACAATATGGCGTTGTCCAAGCTTGCAGCAAACCAGGTTTACGCTGTGGGATTCAGCCGCACTGATTATAAGGGTACCGCTGACTCCGACTCCAAGTTCCTGGCCTCCGGAGTGTTCATCGGTTTTCACAGAACTTCCGAAGGTGTAGCACTGTCATTGGGAGTAAACGGCACAGCCAATGTAATCGTCCCGTCCGTATCTGCCAATGAAACATATTTCTGCGTAGTCAAAATTGATCTGAATGCAGGCGGCAATGGAGAAGAAATAATATCCGCTATTGTAAATCCTGCCGCTCCGAGTCTTTCCGGTCCCCTCTCCACAAGTGTCAGTGCCGATGTTGTTGACGAAGGTCAAACTTTTACCTACATGACCATCGGCGGACTTTATGCAACAAATAACGGATACGTTTATTTTGACGAAATACTGATGGCTGACAGCCTTGCCGAAGTTGCTGCTTTCGATGCATCTTTCCCAACTTTCGCTTTAGCCCCTGTAATTACGCAAGATGTAAACGGAGGTTTTGAGTTTTCTGCTACGCTCACTGCAGGCGTTGAAGGCACATCAGTCTACGCATGTTACGGCTCAGCACCGGGAACGGAAAATGCGGAAACATGGAAAAACATCCTGCTCGTAACAGATTCTCCGATACAGGATGAAGCGGCATCTGTAATTTTATCCGGCACCGAGACAAACACCTGCTACTATACGGCAGCTCTGGCAATAAATGACGAACACGCTGTCTTGTCTAGCCCCGGTGATGTTTTCATGACGGGAGAGGTGGCAATCGCACCCGGTAACAACGCCAAAGAGGACGGACTCGTCGAAGGCTCATTCATTGTAAGCCGTCCTTCAACAGCAACAAGCGCAAATTTGAAGG
>JAAZFF010000074.1 GCA_012511845.1 Lentisphaerota bacterium | reverse complement strand
TGCTGTCTTACCCTCTAATTTGACAGTAGCGTACCCGTTCAAAAATGCGCCTGCTGCTTCATATCTCGGTGCAATCACCCACTTGCCGCTTACATCCACATAACCCCATAGCCCATCCTGTTTCGCCGGAGCAACTTCCTCAGACAAGTGCCCAACATCCTCGTAGAGGCATTCAAGCACAATCCGACCCTGCGCATTAATGAGACCAACTCCATCTTCCGTGCGGAATATGCCGTGTGCGCCTTTCATCTCTATAGGGGGAGTGATGTAAGTAATTTTTCTGTCCAGTGGTATTCTCCATTCATCCGGGCAGGCAAAAAGTCCAACAAACCCACCGCCATGCACTTCATAGCAGTCTTCATCCTTACTCGACTCCCACCGCCAAGGCTCTACTTTTTCATATATTGTTGGCAGAATTGTTTTTCCTGTGCGGAAATTAATGAGGCCGATAGATTTCCGATTTCCCGTTACCGCAACATCGGGGTCAACATTGCCTGCACCCCAAATCCTGTTTTCCGTTAGCGGAACAACGAGGCGACCATCGTTAGAAACAACGCCGCTTTTCCAGTCCTTGTCAGTAACTATCGCATGGTCGTGTTTAATGTTCAACATGTTGATGAACTGCGGCTCTATAATGAATTTGCCATTTTTGCCAGCCAGACCCCACAGCCTGCCGTGCTTGGCAAAAGAGCAGTTTGTGGAAAGCGCCCTGACATCATCGAACAGGCATGGGAGCCTCATGCGCCCCGAATCCTCAACAATACCCCAGCCTCCTTTCTGTCTGACTTTCGCAAGCCCTTCCGAAAACCTTGTGACCTCGATGAAGGAATCTCTGGAAAGAAGGCGTCCGGTTTTCTTGTCGACAACTCTCCATCGACCGGGCTTTACCAGCACAAAAGCGGTCGGCTCCGTATACCATGAGTCCCGCCAATCACTGAACCGCAAACTGGAGAGCGGCTTGCCGTCTTTGTTCGCAAGCCAGGCTTTTTTTCCGTTGCGAACCCAGAAAGAAGAAGTTTCGTAAGAAGCAATGCGCACTTCATCAAAACGCCCTTCTCCCACTAGAGTGCCGTCGCCGTTCATCATCTGTTCTTTGCCTTCATAGATCACAGAAGCCATCCCGTGATGGAATTGTCGGGCAAAGTCGAATCTTGGCTTTATCACAACATTCCCATTCGTATCACCATAGCCATATTTCCCGTTTGCATAAAGAACAAGAAATTCGCTCTTCCCCGGATACCAGTCGATTCCGCGTCCACCCTCGAATAGTATCTTACCTGTTGCCAGCAAGTATCCGTATTTCCCTTCTCCGATCTTGACTGACGCTATCCCACCGTTCATGTATGGAGTTGGGGCCATCGGGTTGATGCTTTGCAGGCAGCCAAATATCGGCGGGGCGACGGTTTTTCCATCAGGTCCTATAAAAGTTGCATTTCGCTCGCTTTTCCACTCTGTACGTACCCATAAATATCCATCTTTCCAATAACTGTAATCTTCACGTGCCCGAAATATTGCCGGTGTCGTAATCTCCCCAAAAGAATTTATCGCACCAAAGTAGAAGTTTGTACCGAATGTGTAGCATGTGCGTATTCCCGAAAAAGCTTGAGTCGGACATAGCAGGCTGACTAAAGTCGTGATCACTGCGCACAAAAATCCAAGCGTTGTTCGTAAACGAGTCTCTAAAATACGGTTTACTATCATAATTCAATCCTTATTTTTACCCGAAATTCCATTTATAATCGCAAACACTATCCGC
>JAAZFF010000073.1 GCA_012511845.1 Lentisphaerota bacterium | reverse complement strand
GGTCTATTGAGACTGAGCGTCTTACATGCATCTTTATTGTTTTCGTTTAGCACAACCGTTTCAAAGCCTGCTTTCTCCAGCCCCAATGCCAAACCTCCGGCTCCCGCAAAAAGCTCTACGGCTCTATAGGCGCGAGTTGCCGAAATCTGTTTCTCTTCATGCCAGTTAGAAGCATTTATCGCCTTAACTTCAGGAAAGTCAGCCAGATCCTGCCATTTATAAAGGTATCCCCTCTTTTTATCCTCTACAGCAGGTTTTAGTCGCCCATTGCCAGCCCATTTTCTGACTGTCTCTTTAGAGACAGATAAGATATCAGCTACCAATCCAAGTGGCAGCAACTCATGATTTTTGAATCTGGAACTCATCAAAACCCAAGTATGAATTAAATGATATTAAAAAGAGTGATTTCAATATATCAGGATCTTTTGACAGCAATTCTGCCAACACCGAATTTTTAGCAATCACCAAGGGGTTAGCAGCAATTACATCATCAATTACCCTTCCCAACACTGAGCATAGGCTGGCAAAAGCTTTTTCATCACCCGTAACTAACTTATAAAAACGATCAATTGAAATTTTACGCAAGCGTTCTTGCCGTTCATCACGTAGTGGTCGTGACCCCAACTTCCAGGGTATGTCCCGACTCTTTTTCGCAATCACTTCGACCAGATAACAATGTGCCTTTCTGTTACCCTCTATTAAGCCCCTCATTCTGCCATGCACTGCACCGGCAGAGTTGGAGTTCATGGTATTATGCTTATTCTTAATCTCAACAAAAATATTCCTCTCATGATTTTCCACATCCCATCCATCTGAACCGGGACCGGGAACCTCCCAACCGTTACCTACATATTTGAATATGTTCTGATGAAAATAACCGATCAGGTTTTCATTACTTTTATTTAGTTGTCTAATGACCTCACTCTCTACCACCTGTTCAATGCTTTGCTTATAGACATGTACGTCGAAGGTGAGTTTTATTGGATCAACTACGTTACGACACAGTATATCAAGTGTCATACCGCTGCGAAATTGACTTACCGTTTCAAGGGTATGCTCCATTAAATCATCATCGCTGATGAATGAAAGTTTGTACTTGTTGTTACTCATTGTTATCTACTTACATACCTTTCTTTAGTGCAATACAGGGTACCAGAGTAGTGTTATAAGATCAACTATCAGTCAACACTATTCCCGCAAATTGCAATATCAAATGCGAATCAGAATGCGGTAGAAGCGGCTAGAGTGTGTGGCACTGTCGGGGTCTTCGTAGTCGATTGTGCCGGAGGCGGGAATGGTGGCAGCGTGGATAGTCTGCCACTGGGGGTTGGTGAGAGAGGTGGTTGCCTGGATGGCAACTGGTTGACCGACAGACCAGAAGCAGGAAAGGGTGAATTTACCATTCTGGGGATTGTGACTGGAGAGGGTTATTTTCGGTAGCCAAAGCGCGGTAGGACGGTAGCTGAAGGTGGCATCCCAGCCGCTGCTGCCGGGAAGGTAGTAAAGGGTAGCGGGAGAATCGAAAAAGGCGTCGTTATCGGCAGCGGGTGCATCGCCGTCAAAATAGACAGCTGTCAGGGAATCACAAATCCAGAAAGCGCATTCACCGATGTTGGTGACGCCGGCTGGGATAGTAATGGAAGTCAGTGATTCGCACTGGTAAAAGGTGTTTGCTTCCAGCGAGGTAATAGCATGTGGAAGGGTGACCGACACAAGCGAGCTGCACCCGGCAAAAGCACTCATGCCGATGTTGGTGACGCTGTTGGGGATAGTGAGCGATGTAAGTGACCGGCAATATCCAAAACCGGACATTTCGATGGTTGTCACACTGTCAGGAATAGTAATTGCGGTGAGATTGATGCTTGCAAAAAAGGAGCTTTTGCCAATGGTTGTTACAGTATCGGGTATGGTGTATGCGCCGCTCCTGGCACAGGGATATTGAATGATAGTGGTGAGTGCCTTGTTAAAGAGGGCGCTATCCCGACTGACATAGTGGAGGTTATCGGGATGTACTTCGATAGAGGCGAGGGAGAGGTTTTCAGAGAAGGCTTCGCTGCCAATATGGCTGACACCCTTGCCGAGAGTGACGGATGTAAGGGCATCACACCAGATAAATGCCTGGGATCCAATGTTGGTAACGCTATCAGGGATGGAGATGGATGTGAGGCTCATACAGGCAAAAAAAGCAATGTCACCGATAGATGCGACAGGGCAGCCGCCAAGTTCATTGGTGATGATGGGCGAGCCGGACCAGGATGAGTCAAACCTTGTAATCACAGCCTGACCGTCACGGATGATGTAGGTGTAGGGACCTTCGGTGGCGGCAAAGGCGGGAGCCGTGGCAACGAGAGCCAGCAGGGTCAGAATAAGTATATTTTTTTTCATGGTCTCTCCTTGTTTGTGTAGTCCTCTGCGACGACAGGGGGCAAATTACACGTTAAATGGTCCATTTTTGTGGCGTTGGCCTGATACTTGAGCAGGTGCCCGGAGTCAAGATCGCTCTAAGAATTCTCAACCGGAGAACATGAACATGCGGGCAAGCCTGCAATTATATTGCGTCTGCTTATTAGACTGGTTTTTCTCGTGCCACCTGAGCGGTATGCGGTGTTATCTTATTACAATCATTGTTGCTGATCCTGTGATTTTCAATAGGCCCGTCGAAGTTGCGCTGGAGTCGGCGAAGTGACCGGGGTTAATGATTGCAAGATCTGCCTCGGAATACTCCCCGCCTGCCAACTTTATTCCAGCTACAACGGCACTGGCTGCAGTCACACGGAAACCAGCAAGGTCCATAACGGATGAATCATCAATTACGAGATTCTTGATTTTGACATCTGCTGCGATTTTGACTTTGGCGTTTGCCTCCACGGAAAGTGATGCATTCGCAAAATCATCGCTCAATCCATCGGCTCGGATAGATGGGAAAAAAGTTGGCGAAAGTGACAAGTTTCCGTCACTATTGCAGATGAAGACCGTCCCGAACCCCTCTGCTTGGTTCCCGGCTTGCAGGTAGATCGTGCCGGGAGATGCAAATTGGTTAACACTCCAGCCTGACGGCGACGACGTGCGCCCGGTGATTATTTTTGCCAGCCCGAAATCTTCAAACGTCGATTTGTTTTCAGTGAGACGGACAGCAACGCGTCCGCCACCGCCGTCACGCCCTCTGTAAGAGGACTTTGTACCTCCCACATCGATGATTCCGGAGCCGGAGATAGATGCGCATGTAATATTGATCGCCCCGCCGGAGCCACCTGTATTAGCGTGGCGGTATGAAGTGGAAGTGGCAGTGCCATCTAGCACCACGCTGCCTGAGACATTTAATATTACAGCACCGCCGCCGCCTGCCAAGTTTCCGGCGTCACCACTTTTTGAACGGGAGCCAGGAAGCACGGGGTTCAGGATTGAGCCGTAGGT
>JAAZFF010000072.1 GCA_012511845.1 Lentisphaerota bacterium | reverse complement strand
GATGTGAGCAAACCATGTACAACGTTAGGGTAACCGGTTCCGTGCGGGTTGAAAAGCCCTTCTCCGACGGGACGCGAACGTCCGGCATCTGTAACGGAATCACCAACCAGAAGGAATTTGCTGTTTTTTTGTATTTTCATTTTTTGTGTAATATTGTTCAATAAATAAGATTATTATTATCTGATAATTTTTTTCAAATGCTCCTGAACCATTTTTCTCACTGAAGGCACATCTCCATCAACGGATGCCCCGGCTGCTCCGGCATGTCCTCCTCCACCCCATTCTGAGCAAATACTTGCAGCATCATAAGGCGGACGCGTTCTCATGCTGACATGTACCGGTTCGTTTTCGTTATCTTGCCAAATAAATACAGCAATCTGTACTCCGACAACATTTCTCGCAACATTGACGAAATTATCAGAATCGATGGCGTCTCCGCCAACTGCCGCATAATCCTGCGGTCCGAGGCTTACAATGCAGATCTTCCCGTCTTTCGCAAGAGTAAGCGACGTAATCAGGGTCTGCATCAGAGAAAGGCGTGAAAGCTCAACCTGCTCATAAATCATGTCATTGATGAGCATCGTTCGAACACCATATTTTAAAAATTCAGAACCGTGCCGCAATGAATCTGCGCTAGTGTTAGAGTATGCAAAACGACCGGTATCAGTTACAAGTCCTGTCCACAGTGCTTCAGCAATTCCGCGCGTAATCGGCATTGCTCCCTCTTTTATGACAAGGTACACCAACTCGGCAGTTGAACTTGCTTCAGAATCAATCAGCTGCATTTTTGCAAATCCTGAATTGCTTTTATGGTGGTCTATGCAGAAAAGGGCTGATTGCTGTGCAAACTCGCGCAACTTCTGATTGATTCTTGAAAGTTCGCCGCAATCCACGATAGCCATGGCATCGTCTTCCTGAGGCACATATTTATCTGCAGGAATTATTTCTGCAAGACCTTCAAGGTAATCAAACTCTTGCCCGAGAGGTTCGAGACCGACGCATACTGCTTTTCGCCCTGCTGCCTGTAAAGCCATGCATAACCCTAGTGCAGAGCCAACTGCATCGCCATCGGGGCGTACATGGCTTGTTATAACAAGCCTGCCGTCGAATTGTAGCAACGCATGTGCCATTTCTGCCGGCGTCGCACTAAAATCTCCTGTTTCTGTTTTTTCCATATATCACCTTATTACAAGATATTATTCTACCATCATGGAAACAGATGTGTCGATTGCTATTTTCAGATATCGGATTCAGTTAACGTGAGTGTGCTTAATCCTGATTGAAAAGACGGGTTGGCTGTTGTCATCACGTTCTGCATCCAGTTTGTACCAGCAGTTCCAATCCGGCAGTGTTACCTCTACAACAGCTCCTCCGGAAACATCATAAACTGTATGAACAAGTTCTCCTGATTCAGAATACAGCTTTACAGTCATTGCCGCTTCACTTTCCGGCAAAATTATTCGCTCGACCGGTTTTCCAATAGAACCGGATGAAGCTGATACAGTTTGTTCCATACAGTCTATTTCTGCACTGGCAGACTCTTTTGTACGAATAAACAAACTTTCATGAATGAGCCGTTCTTCTCCGGTTTCATCTGCAAACACAGATAGCACGTATTCATGCTCCGGTTTTATATCTGAAATGACTGCTTCGACAGGAGTTGATGCATTCTCGAGTATATTTGTCCTTGTATCTTCAGTTACATCATAAACTGACACAGTGACGGTAGAGTCGAAATAATATATGGCAAAGCTCATGTCACCCTCTCCGCCTGAATATTCAATTTCCAGATTTCCGGCATTACTTGAAATATCGGTTAAAATAATTCCATCAGTTTCTTTATGGTCAAATTGATTAATTGTTTGAGATAGAACAGACTCATCTGACAAATAGTTCTCCCCTTCGTGAGTTTCGTTGGATTTTGTCGCAAAAGAAGAGCTGTCGCCCACATGATCCTCACCAATATTTTTTTTATTGTCAGTTGGGAAAGCGTAGTAAATTATATTTTCATATCTCCAGTCCCGGGTCAGATTTGTAATTATATTTTCTTTTTCCGCCTGTGATATTGTGTAAAAGTGGTGCCTGTATATTGT
>JAAZFF010000071.1 GCA_012511845.1 Lentisphaerota bacterium | reverse complement strand
GTTTGTGTCCACAGGAGGGGAATTCAGGGAGGCGATCACAGCATACATTGCGTCCGACACAAGGTCCGCCAGGTTGCTGGCGTGTCCGGCCGGCTGGGCGCTTCTGATTGCGCCTCCCTTGGGCAGCATGGGCGCGAAAATATAGCATGGGTGCCTCTTCTGGAAATCCGGTGCGGTGACTTTCTCAAAGACGGTCATCTGCCGGAACTGGTCTACCAGGTTCGTGCCGTGTTCGCCGTTGCCACCGAAATACACCACCATCGGCACGGGTTTGCGGTCGCGTTTCGGGGAGAAGAGCAGATATGGCAGCTCGTTGGCGGGACATCTGTCCGGGTAGAACATGTACGCACCCGACGATGACAGTGCTGCCCGTCGGAACCAGCCTGCGGTGAGATCGAACTGCGCCATCTTGTTCTTCAGCTCCGCCGTCTCGTCATACGGCTCGATCTTGCCGGGATACCCGTGCCCCGGGGCGACAGTTTCCGGCTCTGCCGCCACTGCTGTTTGGATGCAACATCCAGCAACTGCCCCCATTGCAAGGCGTAACATAATATTGGGTCGTGAACTCATTGTGGTCGGACGTTTGGAGCAGTCTTTTCGGACGCTGCTTTTGCCTTCTCTTGGGAGGGCTCTGCTTCAATATCTTTGAATAAAGGCGTTTGCATGCTGTATGCGGGCATGAGTTTGTCGCAGTTGCTCTGGATTTTCGCCCCCCTTTCAGGAGCCGCCTTGTATGGAAAATCTGTTAAAATCTCAGTTTTAAGTTTTAATTTGAAGGAGTCAAGCCTTGTTTCGTTTGCACTTGATTGATTCCGATCAAATTCGGCGCAGGTAGCACTGCTGATCACCTTGATGCGTTCGGCGTACTTTCTATCCAACACTTGAAGTCCGAACACGGATGGGGTTGAGCCCGCCTCATCAGTCGGCACCATGACATTAATGAGAATGTCCCGATCCAGCCATGAGACGACACCTTGTTCATGATTCTTCCCTGTCAATTGAATTGAGGTTGGTTCCCCACGCCCATGCCCAACCCGCCTAATCTCATTTCTGCACTCAAGAAGAGTAATCCTGCTCTTTCCCTTGCCGAACATCACAGCCACCAAAACACCATCATCAAAAGAATAGAGAACTTGGTCATACTGCTCTCCTGAAAGCTTCTCAACAAGACCGCTCCCTGGGGTCGCTGAATCAGGTTTGAGATTGTCTCCCAGGTCTGGCATCATATTCAATATCTCTGCCTTCGGGCGAAGCGACACCAGGGAACCCCAGTCCATTCCGATATTAATTTTCTCAAACCTCTGGGGCATGGGGCTGGGACATGAATTCTGTTGACCTCCAAAAGCCGCATTTATCATAACAAGGCAGATAGCTAGATTCAGTTTCATTTTCACACCTCGTATCATTGATTGGAGGGTTGAAGCAACCCAATTTCGTTTACATTCTTGAGATCGTCCAAAATGGTCAAGATCCCTTTGTTTAATGCGTCGATGACAGCGTTTTGTACTTGAATTAGATTTGTATAGCTGCCGCTACCAATCATCCTGCCTACAGCATTGTTTTCAATATCCATTACCGTCTCATTATGCGCCATCTTGTTGTCCAATCCTGTTTTTTCATGAGCTGTGGCGAGTCCTTCAGCGTCGGTTGCATTCCAATTTAATGTCATTATCGCATTCCAATATGCATGCCGGGCGGCATCTGCACGACCATTGTAAATTCCCCCGCCAAGAGCAGATGCATTATCTCGTGCCCAATTCAATGCCTCATCCCGCAATTCAAAAGCCGATATCCAATACTGAGGATGGAGTGCCATCCAAGCCGTTTCACCATATCCAGAAACATTAACAACCGTTGTCGTTGCAATACGGTGCTGGCATCCAAGCACTTGAAGTTGTTCTCTGTGGGTTCCAACGGTGTTGAACACAATTTCAATCTCGAAGCCTCTTCCGCTTTGGACTCCAGTCCACACGTAATCGTCACTATTCAGAGCCACGATCGGGGTAAGCTTCGCTTTGAATTTTACTTTGTCTCCTTGGATAACACCGACCCGGACATCTCTCGACGGCATGAGCGGGTCGATCAATTTGCCTGCCGGCATGTGGGAGTTCTGAAACTCAAGCTCTACAAAAATTATTCTTACCACACATGAATCATAGTAATCCGGCACGATACCGGACCGGGCAGACACAGTATACTCACCTGGAGCAAGGGAGCTTGGGTCGAAGGTCACACTGTTCCCTGCACCGCTGATCCCTGCCGGCTGGCTCGTCCAGACTGCCTCTCCTCCAGGGGCACTGTCCGGCGTCAGGTTGAGCGTCACTGACGAGATCTTCCAGCATACGTTAGTCTCAGACTGCTCGATGTCCAATTTAAGCACGTAAATGCGCCCCTCAGCGTCGTCCTCAACGCCGGTCTCGTCCTCAACCTTGTACACATCGTATTCACCTATGCCCAGTTCCGTCGTTCCGCCAGGCGGCAACAACAACCGCCACGGATACTTGGCGGCTACGCTTACGTTCGCCTCAAATGGCGGAGAACTCACGCCCCGAGTTGTGATGTAAAAGTCAACATTCACAGGTACGATGGCCTCAACCCCCTGCGTATTGCATGTCACAACCACATATTCGTTTTCAGCGGAATAGCTAAAACAACAGCAGCGGACACCACGATGCCGCAACTGAGAAAGCTTCTCACCCATTTAGTAAAGTACATATACCAACATTCCTAATTACAAAAGAAATCTGCCAAAATTGTGTCTCTTACCAACAACTGGAATATTATTAATAATTTGCGGTGATGTCAAGCCTTTAAAATGCCGAAATCAGAAATTTTTATTTGGGTTATAATGAACCTCTGCCGATACATTCGAATGCTTCACAACACTCTATTTGATGTCTCATTGAATCTTGATTAACAGCCACCAACCATTGCTCATAAGGCCATTTGCCCTCCAGCTTCGCTGTACTGACATGATGCAGGAGGAATCCGCATCAGCCACGGCGGTTTACGTTTTACGTACACGAGGATGTGTATTCGAAGGTGAAATCGTGTATGAGTACGGGAACGTGAACGAGAACGATTATGCCATCACGCAACCAACCCCCCCAGGCTCAGCAGCCACCAACTGCAACGGCGCGCCCGGAGGTCATCGCCCTACCTTCTAAGCAGGCACAGACAGGAATGTCCGTGCTACAGTCTCTGGTGCATGGGAAAACTACCCACTGCCCACTGCCCACTCTTTTCCCCACTACCCACTGCCCGGCTTGCCGGACCGGGTGAGCAAGCCACAAACCGCCGCAGCTTCCGGGTGCCGGAGGGCGAATGTCCTCATGAGCCGCTTAATATCGCTTGCGATTCCCTCTCAGCAAACAGGACTTTCCGGCGTGCTCTCACATAATGAGAGTTCCTGCCTTTGTACGGTTGCCGGCAATTTCGACGCCACTACACGAAGGGCTGAACGCAGCGCTTCTTCCAGAACAGGATGATAAAATGGGCATTGCAGCATATCTGATACTTTTGCATCGTGCTGAATAGCCCACGAAAGTTGATGAGCAAAGTGTTCTCCACCAGGACACGCCCCCTCTGCGCCGAGGAGTTTTCCTGTTTCGGTTTCGATATATATATTCATCAGACCGCGATTCGTCCCGTCAACAACTGCCCGTGCCTGATTGGCAAAATTGGCTGTACCGACAATATAGTCTATATCGCCCAGTTGACTGGCAGATTTACCTGAAACAAAAATCTGCGGATCACTGAAAGTTATCTTGAGTGGAGTTCGACGTCAAAATGAAGACGGCTCATCAGTCGCAGCGTTTGCACCGGCAATAAACCCCTCGTCAAGTGCCTCATGTAAAATCGGCCTGCAGGCACCTGCGTCTCCAGCGATGTAAACCGGAAGGTCGCCTATTTGCATTGTAGAAGGATTGAAATCAGGCTTGCCGAGAACTGATAATGGAACACCGAGATTTTCAAGACCCAGTCCCCTTAAATTTGGTGATGTACCCGCTGCCAGCAGGATTCCATCCACTTCCACTGATAAATCATCTGAAAATACGCGGAAAGAATCTCCTGCAGCTTCAATATCTGTTAAAACACCAAGATGTACAGGAAATTCTTTTTCTATTATTGTACGCATGGCAGAATTAACTTTTTCATCAGTAAGTCCTCCCAGAGACTGACTCGAACTGAAACCTGTTATATCAAGTCCCAATCGGCTCAGTGCCTGTCCGAGTTCAAGTCCGATCGGACCCAAACCTATGACGCCTATGCGGGAGGGCAAGTCTTCCTGTTCGAAAAAATTGTCACTCGTTAAAATACGATCGCCGAACCGCTCGCGCCAATTACGGGGATATCGCGGAGAAGCACCTGTGGCAATGATTATTTTATCTGTTTCATAAATATCATCGTCCACTCCTACCTGATTCGGCGAAAGTATCATGGCACTCCCCATTATAAGTCTGTCACCAAACAATCTTTTAGTAACAGTTACCATTCCACCGGCAAATCTGTCGCGAAGTTTTCGCACATGACGCAGCACTGAGGGAATATCACATGTTAATTGTTCCGCCCCTGAAATTCCCCTTTCCTCAAAAGCCTTGCGGGCATAAAATGAGTTAGCCGTAGAAATCAACACTTTCGACGGCATACATCCAATACGCGCACAGGTTGTGCCGATTGGCCCCCTGTCGATTATGATGTAATCCAGATTATTCTTTATAGCGTTGCGTGCTGCTGATATCCCGGCGCTTCCGGCACCTATTATTACAAGGTCTACTTTCTTTTTCATTATATCTCTATAAAATATTGTCTGATTATTTATATACCCAATCCCTGATTGCATGAATCTGCTTGCTTAAACCGGCATAATCAAGCGTCAGAAACTCTCCGTCTTTGTAAAGTATCTGTCCATCAACAACAGTCAACCGATTTTCAAGTCCGGTTGCGGAATACACTATATTTGATATTATGCTGTGTACAGGCTGCATATTCGGGGAGGTCAAATCGAGTGCAATAAAGTCGGCAAGCTTTCCCTTTTCAAGTGACCCTATATTTTTGTTGTGTAACGCAGCACTGCCGCCTGCTGTAGCCATATCTAAAATTGAATGTGCCGGAGCCTGAAGAGGATCAAGTTTGTCAACCTTTTGAAGCAATGATGCCAGATACATTTCCCGTACCATATTTTGCGAGTTGTTGGAAGCAGGTCCATCAGTTCCGATAGCCACGGGAATTTCAAAATCCAACATTCTTGATATGGGTGCCACTCCGGAAGCCAGCTTCATGTTTGAGGCAGGATTATGAACTATTGCACATCCACATTCTTTAACTATACCGAGATCATCATCGTTAACATCAACCATGTGATATAAAGTTGTATCAGAACTCAAAATGCCGAGGGAGCGACAATAGTCCAGAGGACGCGCTCCATTCTCTTTAAGGCAATTCTGTGTTTCACCTTTTGTTTCGGACATATGCATCGAAAATAGAAAACCGGTTTCATCTGCCAGCTCCCTGCATCGCTCCAGAAGCCTGGCATCGGTGGTGTAAACGGAATGAGGGCAAACTGCTCCATTAATACGCGATTTATCTTTCCACTTTGCAGAATATTCTCTTACACGTTCAAAGAGAGTTTCTTCATCTTTCCCTGCAAGACCTGGAAAGTACATAGAAACAGATTCGCCCAAGACAGCTCGCAAACCCGACTCATCTGCGGCTTCAGCGACAGCATCTGCCATCATGTACATGTCGTAGAAAGAAGTACAACCTGTACGGATCAACTCAGTACAGGAAAAAAGAGAACTTATTTTTATGATTTCAAATGTCAGACGTGCTTCCGCCGGAAAGATATCCTTCTGCAACCAGTCCATAAGCGTTTTGTCATCGGAATAACCGCGTAAAGCACTCATTGCGACGTGCGTATGCCCGTTAATCAAGCCGGGCATGATTACTGCCTGCCCCAGGTTTAACCTTTTATCATCGCACCGCCGTGAAATTACTTCATCAGCAAACCCCACATCTGCGATGCGGTTTCCCTCAACTGCCACTGCTCCGTTGTAAATGCAATCGCGCGTGGCGTTTTGCGTAACTACATAATCAGCTATGTAAATCATCGGATTCTATGCGTTAGCTTCGTACCTGCGAAGATTATCCAACCCGTCTGCAACACTGTCAAGTACAGGCTCCATCCCTTCGAACTCAATAGACAGCCCGGTGTTATAGCCGTTGCGTTTAAGAATTCCTATACACGCTTCGACCTGTACAACTCCGTGTCCCAAAACAGTTCCACGGAGGTAATCGCCTCCCCGTGAACGGAACCATCCTTTGCCCGGGTTGGGGTGGCTGCCGCTTTTTCTTAAAAAGTCTTTCACATGGACGTGGAAAGCGTACGGTGCTACTCTCCCGACTGCAATACAGGGATCTTCATCGACGCACAGGAAGTTGCCTATATCAACTAGCAGACCAAAATTCTCATGATTAACTCCGTTTGCAAGTTTTTCTACGCGCTCACTATCCTGGCAGAAGAAACCATGGTTTTCGACCATAGTTTTTATTCCCATATCAGCGGCAAGTTCTGTAACTGCCCTGCACCCTTTTATCAATGTCGGGAGGGCGTCATCGAAACCACGTGCACCGACATGTTCAGCCGGAAACCCGAAAGTGGCATCGTGCCGCATTCCTGTTGCGCCGAGCAATTGGGCAATATTCAGTTCACCGCGCAGGCGATCTACTTCTTTTTTCCACGCATCCCCGGGACCCTGAAGGAAATTTGCTCCTATCGTGTAATTTAAAATGGGGAGATTGGCGGCGGCACATGCTTCTTTTATCTGAACAGCAAAGTCCTCGAGAGAAATGCCGTCGGGAACAACCAAACCGGAGAATTCAACAAAATCAAATCCCATTTCCTGAGCTTTGGAGACAACCTCCAAATCAGTCATTTCACTGGCAGAAACGAGTTTTCTAAAACTATAAGAACTTACACCTAATTTCATTCCACAACCTTTATTTACATTTAGTTAATGCGAGCTTTAAGAAATTCTACACCTTTTGAGATGTCTCCATATCTATCAGTTCCCTCTTCGCGTTCTATTGTCAGATAGCCATTGTAACCGATAGCTGTAAGAGCATTGAGATACTCTTCCCAAGGAACATCACCTTCCCCAAGTATTAATTCTTTAAAGGGTGCTCCTCCCATAACCTTCTCCAGATCAGGATAGCTTCCATCATCAAAGGCAGCGTAAACTTCTGCAGGGTCACAGTCCTTTATGTTGACACCATCCTTTGCATGAGTGTGCACAATATAAGGTGCAAGAATATCAACTGCAGCAACGGGATCATCTTTCGGCACCATTACAAGATTTGCAGGATCAAGATTTACACCCATACCGCCTGATTTCAGGGAGTCGAGAAATTCCCGCAATACCACAGCTGTTTCAGGACCGGTTTCAATCGCAAACATTACTCCATTGTCTGCCGCATAACTTCCAAGCTCTCTGCAAACATTCTGCAGAACGGCATAGAGAGGATCAGAGGTGCGGGATGGAACGGCTCCGATATGTGTTGTAACAACCTTCGTTCCGAAATCAAGAGCCATATCAACCATAAGTTTAGCACGTTTGATACGTTCTGCATTACGAGAAGGTTCCATGAAGTTGCCTATATCGCCGCAAATTGCAGATACCTCAAGACCTCGCTCCGCTATAAAAGCGCTCAATTCACGGCGCTCTTCTTTTCCAAAAGTCTCGGGAGTAATTTCTTTTGTATTCCCGTAAAACTGAATCCCCTGCGCACCAACTTTTACGGCAGCTTCAATCCCCTTGCGCAAGCCGAGTTGAAAACAGTCTATAATAACTCCAATTTTGAAATCTCTCATTTTTATCCCTGAATAATCTTTGCAACTTTCTAACAACATTTATCAATCTACAGGAATATGGCTCAGCATTAAAGGCAACTCACAAACACTGCCAATTACTGCAACAGGTGAGAGTTTTGTCAGCAACTCCTCGGATGAAAACGAGGATGACACAGCTACAACTCGAATTCCCGCAGCCAAACCTGCTTCAATGCCGTTTAAAGAATCCTCTATTACAAGGCATTTTTCAGGTGGCAATCCTATCCGCTCTAAACCTAGCTTATAAATATCAGGCGCAGGTTTGTTTTTTGTCACATCACTTCCTGTCACTACAACATCAACTGCTGTGTCGTCAAGTCCCAGAAGATGCAGGTTTACATCTACCTTGACCCTGTCTGCACCGGAACAGATCCCAATGCGGAATCCGGCACTTTTAAGATCACGCAAAGTCTGCCCTGCTCCATCAAAAGCAATTTTCGAGAATGGCGCACGCTCAGCATAAATGGCATAGGCTCTGTCCTTCATGGCGAGTTCATATTTTATACCGTATTTCTGAGCTACGCCACCAACGAAACGATCTTCACCGGCACCTATGAACTCAGTAAAGTCATCATCAACTGCGTTCACGCCCCACTCTTTCAGGGCGGCTTTGGCTGACTCCATCATTAAATCTTCGGAGTCCACCAATACGCCATCCATATCAAACAACAGCCCTGAAGCTGAAATTTTACCCATATCGTCCAAATTATCAATAATTAAAACTGAATTCCAGCGTTAGAACTGGCTCCTTGGCGCTCCTGTATTTGGTTTGGGACCATCTTCTGCGGTGGCAAGGTCTGCACGCTGCCACGCACGCACATAGTCAATGATAAAATCATCAGGCAGGCTAGACGGATCAAGCGGAGTGTTTGCCCATCCGCCAGAGACCATGTAAATTATTATGTACGATGGTACGGAACAGACACGTTCGCTTTCCCAACGACCTATTTCAACGCCGTTACCGTAATAGACAGCTTTTCCGGGTAGCCACAACAGACCTATTGTGAAAAACCCATCTTTGTCCGTGGGAACATATGCATTACTCGTGCCTATTGCCATGTGATCTTTTCCGTATCCATCCCAGTGGAATGCAAAGTTAAAGCGATACGGTCCCCAGGCAGTAAGATGCTCCATAATGTCGAACTCCATGCCGCCATCACCTGTATTAGCGCGTTTCCACTGCGGATTTTCCTTGTGCCCCTCCGGCGTATTTACTCCGCCGCGATCAGGCATCGTCCAAAAGGCTGGCCACAGACCTGAGCACGTAGGCAGCTTCATCCTGGCTTCGAAATAGCCATATGTTTGCGTCCATTTTCCGTACGTATCAGCATAGCCACAGGCAAAATCTGTCTTTGCAACCTTACTCTTGTCGTCCGGATCATCGTTATGAAAGCCGGTCTTCTTCTCATAGCGAAGAATCAGCTTCCCGTCCTTCACAATAGTATTATCTTTTGTAAAGTGTGTTCTGCTGTCCCAATAGTTGGCAGTATAAATATTCCAGAGTTTGAGATTGATTTTCGAACCGTCAAAATTTTCATCAAGTGTAATTTTCCAGTTGCCCTCTACAGGTGGACGCTTGCCTACCCAGTTCGGGAGCACTACCGGGGCATCAGAAACCAAAACAGAAGTGATTTCAAATTTAACATCATTTTCTGTTGCAGGAATTACAACGGCTATTGACTTTGCATTATTACTCTCAAACCTGGTGCCTGTACCGCTGACAATACTCTGCTGCCCTTTTACAGGATTAGGTACTCCGACCCATGGCGTTTTAGGGGCGAAAGGAATAACTATCTCAACTTCTCTTCCTGGTCCGAGAACTGTTGCAGCTTCTATATCATCTGTCGGACCTGCATTGCTCTCAACTCTCGCCGCAGGTTTAAAGGCTGAGCGTCCGATATTACGGAGTTTTACCTTAACTTCATGCCCGCCTCCGAAGTTCCACGCTCCCACTCCTGCCTGAACGAGTGCTGTCGACTTTTTCCCTGCCGGTGCTTCAACAAGTACGGTTTTGGCAGGAGTCCACGAAACTTCAGCTCCGTCTCTTGAAGCAAGCTTGGGTTCATGTTTAAACTTTGCACCGCGACCTACAACAATACCT
>JAAZFF010000070.1 GCA_012511845.1 Lentisphaerota bacterium | reverse complement strand
GCGAAGGCCTTTTTCAAATTCAAATTCCATTTTCCTTCTCCCTATCTCTGTCTGTAAGCCAGAATTTTTTCAAGAAATGCCTTCATGTCCTTCCGGTTCACTATATGATCCACAAATCCATGTTCAAGCATGTATTCAGCTGTTTGAAAATTGTCGGGCAGCTTTTGTTTAATCTTCTGCTCAATTACACGTCGTCCTGCAAACCCGATCAGCGAGCCCGGTTCAGCAATGTTGATATCACCAATCATGGCATAGCTTGCCGAAACACCACCCGTGGTAGGATCTGTCAGGATTGAAATAAACGGCAGTCTTGCCTTTTCAAGCTTGGCTATGGCAGCACATGTTTTAGCCATTTGCATGAGGGAAATAATTCCCTCATGCATACGCGCCCCGCCGGAAGCAGATACCATTATGAAAGAACGCTTAAACCGCAGGGCATGCTCAATCGCCAGAACGATTTTTTCACCTGTTCCACTTGCCAGACTTCCTCCGAGAAAACGAAAATCCATGATAGCAAGAACAACACGCACATCGCCTATGTTGCCGCTACCCGTAATCACAGACTCTCCCATGCCAAGCTTTTCAACTGTGTCGAGTGCTCTTACTTTGTACGGTCCCTTAGCGTCACTGAAATTCAGCGGATCAGAAGGCTGTATGTGCTTGTTGAATTCTCGAAAAGTTCCCTTGTCTATAATTAAATCCAGGCGTTCGCGACATCCGATTCTTTCATGAAAATTGCACTTGGGGCAGACTTTCAGATTGGATGCCCATTCATCCTTGAAAACGTGGGCACGGCAAGCGGGACATACTTGCCAGATGTCAGCCGGCATTTCCTTCTTTTTATTGCTACTTATTGTAAACCATCCCATTGTGTTCTCCCGTATTCTGATGCCACTCACCTTTACAAGGTGATTACCCAGGCTAAATTAACTAGTAGATATATAAACAAAACTCCATTCCAGGTAAGCAAAGCCGATAGTATGGCATTATTTCACCTGTTCATGCAAGCCATTTAACAGCAATCAAAACCAGCTAAAAGAATCATTTTTTCAATATAACTGTTTAAATATTAGCGACTTAAAACAATACGTGCAAAAACTCAGCCTGTATCAATCTCAAATTATTTTCGATTTTTTTTAAACAAAACTCAAAAACTCTTGCCTCAGCGTCAGCTTATCACTCTTGCTGCTGCACTTTTGACGCCTCAAGCCCAGCATTGATTGCCTGCAGATATGCGAGTATCGATGCTTCAACAATATCGGTTGATATACCATTGCCCCGATAAGCGTGATCTCCTAAACGTACACGCACACTGGCACGGCATTGAGCATCCATACCTTCTGTTACAGCAGAGAGTTGATAGTCTTCAAGCCGGCAGCTTATCCCCAGGATGTCACATATCGCGCTGAATGAAGCATTGACCGGACCGTCTCCCGCAGAAACTTTTTCAACGAGATCTTCTCCGACCCGAAGACGTACCGTACTAACCGGTGTAATCACATTGCTGGCTATGGTACTGAAGCGGTCGAGCTCAGCAGTACCCCTGAAAGTTGTTGCCATATTATGGGCAAGTGCTTCAATATCAGCATCTGAGACAGTCTTTTTACGATCAGCAAGAGCCTTGAACTGTGTGAAGAGCTCCTCAATCTTGATCGCTTCAAGCTTGATTCCCAGATCTGTCAGGCGTTGGGTGAAGGCATGTTTTCCCGAGTGTTTGCCGAGGATCATCTTGTTGCGCGGCAAACCGATTGATTCAGGCGTCATAATTTCATACGTCAACGGATTAGCCATTACGCCGTGCTGATGTATTCCCGCTTCGTGAGCAAATGCATTTTCGCCCACAATCGCCTTGTTCGGCTGTACGGGGCTTCCTGTCACATTCGAAACACATCGGCTTGTAGCATATATTTTCGTTGTATCAATATCTGTATAAGCATTGTAGTATTCCTGACGTGTATGGAGTGCCATCACAATCTCTTCAAGGGCGGCATTTCCTGCCCGCTCCCCTATTCCGTTAATCGTACATTCAGCCTGTGTGGCACCTGCCTCTATCGCAGCAAGAGTATTTGCCACCCCCAGACCCAGATCATTGTGGCAGTGTACCGACAAACGTGCTTCATCAATATTCGGCACGTTGGCAATTATATCTCTAGTAAGATCACTGAATTCTGAAGGAACGGCATAACCTACAGTATCGGGAATATTAATAGTATTTGCCCCCGCCGCAATAGCACCCTCCACAATTTTAAAAATAAAGGGTCGTTCGCTTCTGGAACAGTCTTCAAGCGAAAACTCTACTTCAGGACAGAGGTTGCGAGCGTATTTAACCATTGAAACAACACGTTCATAAACTTCGTCCGGAGTCATCTTCAGTTTTGCCGACATATGTATTGGCGAAGTTGCCAGAAAAGTATGGAGCCGCGGATGAACCGCGTGCTTCACTGCTTCCCATGCACGGTCGATATCCTTCTCCAATGCACGGCAGAGACTCGCGACAGCGCAGTTCTTTACAACTTTGGAAATTGCTTTTACAGCTTCAAAGTCGCCATCGGACGCTATCGCAAAGCCTGCTTCAATAATGTCGACACGCATGGCTTCAAGCATTTCTGTCACCAGCAGCTTATCGCGAAGGTTCATTGTGCAACCGGGTGATCGCTCCCCATCTCGCAAGGTGGTGTCGAAAATATGAATTTTTCTCATGTCTGTTTTGTCGCTCATTTTGCGTCCCTATTTTACTTTATTCTTTTGCTTGGTATATTTTCAAAAAATTAAACCCCGACGACATCTGCTTCTAGACGTCAACGGGGTCTGCTGCTTGCAATTTATCCAGCGATAATTATCCTCTGGCAATACGTACAGGTACACCCGTCGCCCCAGATAGGGCGAGGCTGCTAAGCAGAAAACTGTTCTTGTACGTATTTGTGTTCATTTGCGTTGCATTTTGGCACAAACACTTTTTACTTGCAAGACTTTTTTTAAGCAAATCGCCTGCTCATCACAGGTTCGCCCTCCAATACCGAAATTAAGGGCTATCAGTAAAATAGAGGGCGCAGCTGCGCCAGTCCGTGTACCGAGGAGTGTTTAATATGCTCTTTTCTGTCATAGCACAAGGTGTAAGGTATTCCAAAATTACGGCAGCGTTGCCTCTTTGAATGTGAAGCATACACTTGCTTCGGAAACAGGTTTATCAAATGTTACTGCAAGTCGTTTCGGAGAGGGACGCCCGGGATTCTCTATTTCCTCCTCTTCCAGCTGCCATTTGCCGCCTTCTGCTTCCAGCTGCACCATGACACACTTTCCATTACCATGAAGATAAATTACATCATCCCCTTCACGCTTTACATCCAGATACGTTACTAAAGGTGTACTGAAGGTCTGAGGTGATGAAAATGACACTGTATCAGAAATTGTTATAACTCTTTTTTCACGATCATGCGTGTACTTCCTGCGAAGTGATTTTAATTCCGGCACCGGGTAAGCTGCCTTCAGCTCCAGATCTATCATATCTGTTGAGTCAGTAAAATCTGTCGCAACAACTACTGCCGCAGCATCACGCCCCAGCTTCTGTAATTGACCTGATACTACAGGCACCGGGTGACCGTAAGAATTCAGCATATTGCTGACGTAACGCTGTGAGCTGAAAGTACGGCGGGTGTATATTTCTCCACCGGGGTCTCCCGTTATTTCAACACCATCTAAAACTATGGTATACGAACCTAAATCATTATGGTTATGATGTTCGCTATTATGTCCGCCCTTTATTGCAGCACCGAAAGGTACTTCATCCGAAATCTTTGAACGTGTTATAAGTACCTGAGCTTGATCAAAGAAAGATCTCAACGGCAGATGAGCTTTTTCTTTGTCCTGTTTTGCTGTTGCAACTGTACTTACATCGCGCAAGCCAACTGCAACACGCCTCGTTCTCAACACCGGGACACCGGTTAAATCTGCCGGCCCGGCATCAGGGTAAACATCCTTCATCAGCGTCCAGACTTCATGGCTGGGAGCTCCGCCTCCATCTGCAAAGAATGGAGAACACCCGGGCTGTATCTGGTATGCCAGTGCGTATTTTGCAATCTTGTTGAGTTTCTCTCCTTCGAAAATATCAAGTTTTCCATCAGTGGCATTTTTAACTATAAGCCCCATTACCACATAAGTTCCAAAACCGTAATTCCAGTATCCCATGCCTTCGCTGCAGTAGCCGTCTTTCGTAAATCCGCTTATGAAGCGCTTGTTCGAAATCTCCATTGCTGCAAGTATCTCAGCCTTTTTCTCGGGAGAATCAAGGAGAGCCATGGCGCATCCGACCACGCCGGCTGTACATACTGCACTCCAGTTATTGTCGGTCAGCATCCACCAATTGCCGTTGAGTGAATTCTGTTCCAAAGCAGCGAAGTAGAGATCGAGTATACGCCTGTGAACTTCCGAGCGCAGTCTCTCACGAACCCGGGCGTCAATCTTGTCCCCAAGCCAGTAATCGACCTGTGCCAGCAACCAGCCGCGTGCAGATGAACCGAGATCTATCGTCAGTGCTTTATGGTTAAAGTTATCGAGTGCTGCGTCATGTGCAGGCATTACCCAGCTTCTTTCCTCACAGATTGCCATAATATCACGCTCCAGGGCAGCAAGGAAACGTCCCTTATATTCGAGACATTCCGCCAGCATAAGAACGCCGACGCGCCATACCCTTCTCCCATACGGTGCCTGATACTTATCCCTGTTTCCTGTTTCGGTAAACAGGAGGTAAAGCTCATCTGGAAGTTCCGGAGGATCTTCGTCAATCAACTGTTCAGCACTTCTTATAATGCCGCGTGCATCAGGAGTTTCAGCAAGACTCTCCCATATTTGCCGATCCGAAACAGAAAACCCCAACCCTTTCGGCTCAGCCGTAAGCCAGGAAGCTATCTCTTTAACGCGCTTCTCGGATGGTGATGGAAAGTAATGACGATGGGGTGGATTTTTTGCAGCAGATTCTGATTTATCAGAAGCATTTGCCGTTGTAGCAAAACCGGCAAGCGCTGTGGGAACAACCATACAAAGAGTTAAATTATAGAGAGTCTGATTTAGCAGCATTTTTTTTGTCTCCGATTAATTGGCAGTATGTAAGTTAAAAAACCCTCTGCACAACTGAAAAAACAATTGATGCAAAGGGTTTATAATATAAATCAGAATTTAATCTGTTATAAAATCAGTTGGTTTTACGTCCTGTTACGCCAACCTTGCTTTCTCTTGCTTTTTCACGCGGGCGCAGGCTGCGGCAAGCTTTACCAGTCAGCCACATTTCGCTATTGCCCATTTCATCAAGTTGAACATCAAGTTTTTCCTTGTAATCGGCAGCGCCGCAATCACGCAGTACTTCCTTGCACTCTTTGCCGTCGACTACGGATTTGTACAGACGTTTAAATACGGGAAGGTTCGCTTTCTTGAAAATCGGCCTCCACTTCAATGCACCGTGCTGCGCTGTAGCCGAGCAGTTTTTGTACATCCAGTCCATGCCGTTTTCGTCTACAAGGCGAATAAGGCTCTGCGTCAGTTCTTCCACAGTTTCGTTGAATGCCTCACTTGGAGTATGTCCGTTTTCACGAAGTGTATCATACTGAGCTTCCATCAGGCCGGCAAGAGCGCCCATCAAAACTCCGCGTTCACCAACAAGGTCAGAAGTTACTTCGTTTCTGAATGTTGTCGGGAAAAGATAACCGGAGCCTATAGCTATACCAACAGCCAAGCACCGCTCTTCAGCATTACCTGTTGCATCCTGGTACACAGCATAGCTGGAATTTATTCCGGCACCGCTGAGAAAGTTTCTGCGAACGTTCAAGCCGGAACCTTTGGGGGCAACCATTATCACGTCGATATCTTCGGGGGGGATAATGCCGGTGTGCTCGCTATACTCGATTGAAAAGCCGTGAGAAAAATAAAGGGCTTTACCCTTTGAAAGATATTTTTTCACGTCGGGCCAGATTATGCGCTGCGCTGCGTCGGTAACGAGCAGCTGAATAATTGAACCCTTGTCACAGGCTTCCTCTATTTCAAAAAGAGTCTCACCGGGTACCCAGCCGTCTTTAACAGCCCGATCCCAGTCCTTTTTAAAGCGCTTTGATTGCCCGATTATTACGTTAAATCCATTATCGCGCATGTTAAGCGCCTGCGCCGGTCCCTGTACACCGTACCCGATTATTGCGACAACTTCTTTTTTAAGAACCCTGCGAGCCTTTGCTAACGAAAACTCTTTCCTGGTTATAACAGTTTCTTCTACTCCACCAAAATTCATTGTGGCCATTATATTTGCTCCTGATTTGACTTTCGAATGGTTGCCTCACTAGGATTTGAACCTAGACAAACTGATCCAGAGTCAATTGTGCTACCGTTACACCATGAGGCAATTAATGAGTTGGAAAGTATAGCCTACACACGCATATTTTTGCAACATGAAAAATCAATTCATGAAAATTTTCTTCTGCTGAGTGCTGGAGGGCGAATGTCCTCATGAGCCGCTTCACATCGCATGCGGTTCGCGGGGACGCTCACCCTCCATGATGTAAAGAAGGCATAATCGTTCACGTTCTCGTACTCGTACACGTACACGATTTCACCTTCTCATACCCATCCTCGTGTACGTAAAACGTGTACCGCTCCGCTGTGGACGGGTACGAACTTTCGGCAAAGGTAGGGCGATGACCTCCGGGCGCGCCGCAAAACAACGGACCGCTCGGAGAGCCGTCCCTACCTGGCTCAGCAGCCGCAGGGCGAT
>JAAZFF010000069.1 GCA_012511845.1 Lentisphaerota bacterium | reverse complement strand
GCATCGGGCCGACAGTTTCAACGTGTACGCCGGTCGGAGGTCCGGCTCTGACTTCAGTACCATCCTCAAGATAAATTACAAGACCTCTGCTTTGAGGTGTTATCACTTTGTGACCGTCTATCTTGAGGGATTCAATGAGGTTGAATTCCTTTTTATTTATCGTGAGGAAAAGTCCGCCGCTTGAGAGAGAGATTGAGCTTTCGTTCTCGATGATATTTATGGGATTAATCGTTTTATGTGTTTTATTTCCGTATGACAGACTTAATTCACGTTCTTCGTGTGCTGTAATGTCGATTTGCGTATCGAGCAGAGCCCACCGGACGGATCCGTCGGACCATGCGATTATCGGTGTAAACTGTGACGGGATAACATGATTGCCGATTGCCACATTTAACAGTCCCGTATCTTTTACGACCCCTTCGGGGAATGGGATACCCGTGGTAATCGCCTCTCCGATACGATCTGCCGCAACCGAGTTCGTAACAAAAAGTTTTATATCTTCAGCTCCTGCCCGAAACGGTACATACGCAAGGCAGATAAGTATTGTGAAAAAACTGTAATAGAGTTTCATGATTCTGCCTGCATTATATACAATTCAGCTCCAAAATATAAAACAAAACAGATGAAATTTGGAAAAAGAAAGATTCAGAATTATACGCTTCAAAGGAAATGAACTTGTCCGAAAAATGGTGAGAGGGTATAATGTTTAACTATGTCTTCCATTAATAACTCATCATTAGCAAAAACACTTGTAGTTTCCGCACAGTTGCCGAAAAAGCTACCTCGTGTAAGGAGAACCGTGCTCGTTGTCGCCAGCGGCGATCAGCAGGGGAGGGAATATGCAGTGGATAAGGATGTTTTTGTAATAGGAAAGGGAGATTCTGTCGATCTGAAACTCGATGACCCTGCCACGTCAAGACGCCACTGCGAGATAAGAGCAGATGAGCATGGCTACAGTATTGTTGATTTAAACAGCACAAACGGCACGTTCGTAAACGGAGTCCGAATCTCCAATGCTTACCTGAATCCGGGTGCGGAACTCCAGTTCGGTAACATACGCCTCGTTTTTTCTCCGTTGCAGGAGGACAGGGAACTGCAGATAAGCCCCACTGAGAATTTTGGCAGTGTTGTGGGAAGCAGCCAGTCCATGCGACGCATTTTCTACATGGCTGAAACGTATGCTGCAACAGATGCGTCCATTATGCTGACCGGTGAAACGGGAACAGGGAAGGAGATAATGGCAGAGGAAATCCACCGCCACAGCTTGCGCTCCGATAAGCCCTTTGTAATTATAGATTGTGCAGCACTGGCAAAAGATCTTATAGAAAGCGAGCTTTTCGGTCATGTGAAGGGCGCCTTCACCGGGGCAGCAGCAGACCGTCCTGGTGCATTTGAGTACGCAAATGGCGGAACTGTGTTCCTCGACGAAGTCGGAGATCTTTCAATGGAGCTTCAGCCGAAGCTGCTGCGTGTTCTCGAAAAGCGCGAAATCAGGCGTGTAGGTACAAATGCCGTCCGAAAAATTGATGTGCGAATAATCTGTGCTACAAATCGTGATATGCACAAGGAGGTTGAGGAAGGCCGTTTTCGCGAAGATCTCTTTTACAGGCTTGCCGTTGTAAATATAGAACTGCCTCCGCTTCGCAAGCGCAAGGAGGATATTCCCCTGCTGGCGCGTAGATTCGCGAGCGATTTGCACGGTCCTGATGCACTTGATGAGATTGCCGAGTTCGATGCCTCAATGGAAGTACTGCGCCGATACGACTGGCCCGGTAATGTACGGGAGTTGCGCAACCTCATTGACAGGGCTTTTTATGGACCCTATAGACCAGTAGATCTGTCTGCCAGCATGAGTTTCTGGCACAGGGGCGGCACACAGAGCGGACCCTCATCCGGCAAACTCGGAAGAGGAGAGGTAATAGGCAGCAGACCGTTCAAAGAGGAAAAAGCGGAGCTGGTAGATGAGTTTGAGCGCAAATATATAATGAAACTCCTGAAACGCAATGACGGGAATATTTCAAAGTCAGCCAGGGAAGCCGATATAGAACGTGCGTATCTGCAGAGATTGATTAAAAAATACAGCATCAATGTCGGCGAATAAATTTGCCTCAGATTCTGATGGACTATTCGTTTGCGCAAAGTGCTGAACTCCATAATGAACAGAATACCGGAAATAATTAAAAATATGCGGCGTAAAAAAGATGACGGTGCGGATAATGCCAAAGTCACTGATGCGCAAAAAACGGGAATCTGGGGTGAAGAATTGGCTGCAGAATATTTGGAGACAAAGGGATTTAAGATAATAGGTCGGCGCATTAGAATCAGGAGATATGAGCTCGATATTGTTGCCCTGCGTGAGGTGGATGCACGTAAAATGATTGTTTTTGTAGAAGTCAAAACGCGTAAATCCGACATGTTCGGCGGGGGCAGGGCAGCACTGGACAAGCGCAAGCGCCATGCTCTTTGCCGTGCCGCCGCCCATTACATGCGAAAGCTGCCGCCGACGCCGTTCAGATTTGATCTGGTAGAGATTATAGGTCAAAGAGATTCACCCATATCTCCGGTAATCAGGCACTACATGAATGCTTTTCCAATGGAATTGCGATATACTCATACAGGATTGCATAAACGTTAACAAGAGGGAAAAATGAAGGAAAAATTTTATATAGGATGCCATTTGTCATCTACAGGCGGGTACTCCGGAATGGCAAGGGATGCAATAAAGATAGGGGCAAATGTATTTCAGTATTTTACAAGAAACCCTCGCGGCGGAGCAGCAAAAGATCTGGATCCGGCTGATATTGCCGAATATATTAAAATGGCAGAGTCCAACGATTTCGGTCCCATATTGGCGCATGCATCATATACTATTAATCCATGTTCAAAAGAAGAACGTACGCGTGAGTTTGCATTGGAAACAATGGCGGATGATCTTGATCGGCTGCAGAACATCCCGGGGGCTCTCTATAATTTCCACCCGGGAAGTCATGTGGGGCAGGGTGTTGACATCGGCATTGAGCTGATAATTGAAACACTGAATACGATTCTCAAACCGGAGCACACAACAAAAGTTCTGTTGGAGACTATGGCTGGAAAGGGTTCTGAGATAGGATCAAGATTTGAGGAGCTGAAAAGAATAATTGACGGTGTGAGTCTCAAGGAAAAAATGGGCGTTTGTATTGATACGTGTCATATGTCGGACGCTGGATACGATGTTGCCGGTGATTTTGATGGAGTGATCGAAGAGTTCAATTCGATCGTCGGAGTTGATAGAATTAAAGCCGTTCATGTAAACGACAGTAAAAATCCTCCTGGTTCTCACAAGGACAGGCATGAGAAAATAGGGGAAGGCACGCTGGGAATCGAAGTGCTGGCGAAGGTGATAAATCACCCTGACTTGAGGCATTTGCCGTTTTATCTCGAAACACCAAATGAACTCGATGGATATGCCGAAGAAATCGCTCTGCTGAAACAGCTTAGAACCTGATATGCCAAGGCTGATTGTTTGATGATTGCCCAAGTTGCCACCGACACATCACTGGATCGCGTGTTTGACTATGAAATACCCGATGAACTGAAAGATGTTGTCCGCCCCGGTACCAGGGTCAATATTGAATTCGGACGCCGGAAAATAGAGGGAATTGTTTTTTCGGTTTCTGAAACTTCCACACACAAAGGTAAACTTAAGCCTGTTCTGGGAGTTGCAGGGGAAAAGCCCCTTCTTTCGGATACATTGCTCAAACTTGCCACTTGGATGGCGTCGTATTATGTAGCCCCTATAGAAGCGTGTCTTTGAACAATGCTGCCGGCTCCCGTCCGCAGGGCTGATGCCAAATTTAAAACACGGCTGATGATTGAGGTTACCCCCGGGTGGCAGAGTCCGGACTCTGCCACCATGGAGTCCGGGCAGGGAAAAATCACGCCGCGCCGACTTGAGATACTGGAGTTGCTCAGAAACACCGGAATAGTCAATTTGACAGCGTTCTGCCGCCAATGGAGTGTTTCACCGGGTACAATCAGGGAAATGGAAAAGCACGGCATGGTAACTGTTACGGAGTATGCCGAGCAGAGAAATCCCCTGTCGGGGCGTAATTTTCTGCCGTCGCTCCCTCTTGCGCTGTCTGAAGAACAACTCAATGCCAAAAACATAATTTGCGATGCATGCAATGACTCTTTCAGCAAAAATCCCCCGAAGCCGGTGTTGCTGCACGGCGTCACAGCAAGTGGAAAAACAGAAGTATATTTGCAGTCTATAGCGCATGTGCTTGAGAAGGGTTTGGGTGCTATCGTTCTGGTGCCCGAAATATCGCTGACACCACAGACGATACAGCGTTTTGCCTCGCGCTTCGGTGATACGGTAGCCGTGCTGCACAGCCAGCTGAGTGATGGCGAACGGCACGATGAGTGGCACAGGATTTGTGATGGCAGTGCGAGAGTGGTGGTGGGTCCCCGTTCTGCTGTTTTTGCACCGGTCGACAAACTCGGGATAATAATTGTTGATGAGGAACATGAGCCGAGTTACAAGCAGGATGAGGCGCCGCGCTATAATGCCCGCGACATTGCCGTCATGCGTGCACGGTATGAATGCTGCACCGTTGTTCTCGGCTCGGCTACACCATCTCTTGAAAGCTGGAATAATGCCTGTATGGAAAAGTATGTTCTGGTATCGATGACACGACGTGCTGTAGACATGATGGTACCGCATACGGAGATAATTGACATGCGTGCCGAAGTGGCGAAAACAGGAAAACTTCCCATATTTTCGCAACGACTTATCGATGCAACAAAAAGACGTCTTGAAACAGGCGAGCAGGTAATGTTTTTTTTGAATCGGCGCGGTTATGCCCCTAATATTGTATGTTCTGCTTGCGGGTATGCCGAGGAATGCCCGGACTGTTCCGTCGGCATGATATTTCATAAGGTGGACAATCTTCTCCGCTGTCATATTTGCGGCGGTTTCCGGAAAGTGCCTGAGGCGTGCCCTGAATGTAGCAATCCTGATTATAAATATACGGGAGTCGGTACACAACGCGTTGAATCTGCGGCAAAGCTCGTTTTTCCACACGCGGCAATCGAGCGCATGGATGCAGATACTACTTCGCGCAAGTTCGGCCATCAGGAAATACTTGATCGCTTCCGGGCGCGAAAAATAGATATTCTGATAGGTACGCAGATGATTGCCAAGGGACTTGATTTTCCTAACGTAACGCTTGTTGGTATTTTAAATGTTGACTCCGGATTGTATATACCGGATTTCAGGGCGGCGGAGCGTACATTTCAGCTTGTGGCACAAATGGCAGGACGTTCAGGACGCGGTGCGACGTGCGGTGAAGTGCTCGTTCAGACACTTTCTCCCCTACACCCTGCTATAGTGCATGCAAAAACGGAAGACTTTATCGGGTTTTCTGAAAAAGAGCTGGCGGAACGCCTTGAACTCTCCTATCCTCCGTTCACGCATTTTGTTTGTATAACATTCAGGGGAGAGAAAGAGGAGGTTGTTTCAAAATTTGCAAACGACTTTGCCCGTGTTTTTGGTGACTCAGAGCATTTCATATGCGGTGATCCGTGTCCTGCACCGTTGGCTAAAATAAAAAAACAATGGCGCTATCAATTTACATTGAGGGGAGAAAAAATAAGATTCATATCGAGAAGAATTCGTGCGGTAATGGCAGCCCTGAACACTCCTTCAGGCGTTCATCTTGCAGTTGATATAGACGCAATTAACAGTCTCTGATTCTGGGAGGTGCAGCTTGTGCAGACAATTGACCTTATTGAGGTTGCCTCGCAATCACGGCTCATGAGGACATTCGCCCTCCAGCCTGGCTATGCGCATCCTTACGTAATGGAGGGTGAGCGTCCTCGCGAACCGCCGTTTGGTGGGTGAGCCCGGGATCCCTGAGCGCCTGCTCGGGTTTGATTGCGTGATGGCATAATCGTCCCGTACTCGTACACGATTTCACGCAGTAATCTTATCCCCGTGTACGGGAAACGGGGTCCCCTCCGCTATGGACGGGGACCGCCTCCCTGCAGCCACTTAGCGAGGAGAGCTTACGCACCGATGTAGCGTTTTATGCTGTTACCGATACGTTCCAGGACTCTGGTGCGGCGGTCGTCATCGGGATCCAGTGTTGTGAGGCGAAAGCCCTGTATGTCGGTATGGAAGCCGGTCAGCGGCGTTACGCAGACACCCTCAGACGCCATCATGTAATGCACGAAACGTTTATCGAGTTGAACTCCCCTGACTGACTGTTCAACAAATTCGCGAATATTTGAATCTTTTATCGGCAGTGTCTGTTTGTCGTTCAGCACACCATCCTCAAATGCCACGCTGAAATAGAATGCTCCCTGTGTGGGGCGCACGATCGTGCCGGGTACATTTTCCTTGAAATATTCGTATACCTGATTGGATCTCCGTTCAAACATCTTCGCACGTCTTTCCTTCAGGTCCATATAGCGCGGATCGCCGTATATTTCGGGAATTGCCAACTGCGGCAGGGTAGTCGAGCAGACTTCCATCATTTTGCTTTTTATAAGTCCGTCGCAATACTCGCGGAACTGTGTTGACGAGTTCGAATTGAGCATTTCGACCCATCCGCAGCGGGCACCGGGCCAGGGTACGTCTTTCGATATTCCACGGAGGGCGAGTCCGGGAACTTCGCCGAGAATCTGTGACAGATGGAGTGTTTCTGCTCCGTTGTAACAAATATGGGCGTAAATTTCATCGCAAATGATAAAGATACCGTAACGGCGTGCTATATCAACTATGCCATCCAGTGTTTTGCGGGTATATACAGCTCCTGTGGGGTTATCAGGATTTACAATTGAGATTGCCACCACTTGCGGGTTGTATTTGACCATGTTTTCGATTTCTTCAAGATCCGGCTGCCAGTTGTTAACAGGATCGAGTTTAAACTGGAGATAGCTATAGTCGCCGCGCTTGCCTTCATTTGATGTGTGCGTAGGATATGACGGAGAGGGCATCATTACACGGTCATCTTTTTTGATTAGATCGTAAATTTTGTCAACGGCATCTGCTATGCCATTAAAAAACAGTATATCATTTGGCCCTACCTTGACGCTGTTCGGACGATTGGAAACAATGTCTGCGAGAAACTCCCTCGTTTTGAGAATGCCGCGACTCGGGCAGTATGCCCAGGTTGCATCCTCTTTCATGAGATTCATTACGATCTCTTTTATCCAGGGTTCGACCTCTTCTCCTGCGGCAACAGGATCGCCTATGTTTTCCCAGGAAATTTCAACCCCGAGTTTTTGTAACGCATGTCCGTAATCGACTATTTCGCGTATTTCATAGTGCAGGTTTTTTATACCGTCATGAACGAATTCTGAGCGCAATGATTTTTTCATTTTGAAAACAAAAAGTTGGTTAAAAGTATATACAGGAGATTGTCAGGTAGCGCATCGCCTTGCCGCCTTTATTGTATTTGCAAGCAGCATGGTTATGGTCATGGGACCAACTCCGCCCGGTACAGGAGTAACAAAAGAGGCTATAGGGGCGATGGCATCGAAATCGACGTCTCCCACGAGCCGGAAGCCTGATTTCTTCGATGTATCGGGTACACGGTTGACTCCGACGTCAATTACGACTGCTCCCGGCTTGATCATGTCGGCAGTAACTGTATTAGGTCGTCCTGCTGCCACTATAAGAATGTCTGCCTGTCTCGTAAAATGCGTTGCATCCGGTGTTCCGGTGTGGCATATTGTAACAGTGGCGTTGGCTCCGTCCTTTTTCTGCAGTAGCAGGTTGGCTACAGGTTTTCCCACTATGTTGCTGCGACCTAGTACAACGGCATGTTTGCCCGAAGTATCAACCCCGCTACGAACCAGCAGCTCCATGATTCCGGCAGGTGTGCAGGATGTAAAACCATCGTCTTCTCCGAGAAGAAGTTTGCCCAGATTGATAGGATGAAATCCGTCAACGTCCTTTTCCGGAGCGATAGCCCGTATAATGGCAGATTCGTCTATATGTTTCGGCAGGGGAAGCTGAACGAGAATTCCGTGAACGGAATCGTCTGCGTTAAGGCGTTTTATTTCGTTTATGAGTTCGTCCTGTGTGGTCTCAACCGGCATTCGGCTCATAAATGATCGTATACCTGTTTCTGAACATGCCCGTTCCTTGGCTGTGACGTATGAAACGGACGCCGGGTTGTCTCCGACGAGGATTACTGCTATTCCCGGAGTTATACCGAGTCGGACGAGATCGGCTGCTTCCCGCGCTATTTCAACCCTGATTTGAGCGGCTATTTTTTTTCCATCTATTATTTTCATGGATCGAATTTGTGATATTGTCAAGATTGTTACAGCACGCTGCAAACTCTGTCCATCGCCTTTACAACGTTTTCCATGGAGTTGAAGGCACTGATTCTGATATAACCGTTGCCGCAACGTCCAAATCCCGAACCGGGAGTGGTAACTACCTGAGCTTCTTTTAAGAGTTTGTCGAAAAATTTCCAGGAATCCATCCCTGTGTTAAACCAGATGTACGGTGAGTTGTCGCCTCCGACCGGCTTGAACCCTTTCTGGGCAATTCGCTCCCTGATGACCTTTGCATTGGCAAGATATCCGTCGACCAGAGCCTTGCACTGTGCTCCGCCTTCTTCAGAATATACGGCCTCGGCAGCACGCTGAACGGGATATGATACACCGTTGAACTTCGTGCTCATTCTGCGCTTCCATAGCGGTGCAAGAGGAACGGCTTCTCCTTTTGAATTGAATACACGACATTCTTCCGGCACTACGGTATATCCGCACCGGGTTCCCGTGAAACCGGCATTTTTAGAAAAACTTCGGAACTCAACAGCTACTTCTTTTGCTCCCTCTATTTCATAGATAGAATGCGGGATGTCATCGTCTACAATGAACGCCTCATATGCCGCATCGAACAAAATGAGCGCTTTGTTTTCATGGGCATAATCAACAAATGCTTTCAGTTGTTCTTTTGTTGCCGTTGCTCCCGTAGGGTTGTTGGGGAAGCAGAGATATATGAGATCTACCTGCTCCTCCGGTACAGCGGGAACAAAATTATTAGCCTCGGTACAATCGAGATATGCAAGATTTTCATAACGACCATCGACGGCGTAACCTGTGCGCCCCGCCATAACGTTCGTATCAACGTAAACGGGATATACCGGATCAGGAACTGCTACTTTCGTTCCGGTTGCGGCAAAAAGTTCCTGAAAGTTTCCGGTGTCGCATTTGGCTCCGTCGCTTACAAATATTTCATCGGCAGAAATATCAGCACCGCGAGCCTTGAAATCATGAAGCGCAATTGCTTCTCTTAAAAAATCATAGCCATAGTCAGGACCATAGCCGCGGAACGTATCATCAGCCCCCATTTCCGTTGTGGCTTTAATCATGGCATCAACGCAGGCCTGCGGCAATGCACGTGTAACATCGCCTATGCCGAGCCTTATAACAGATGCATCCTTGTTTGCTTCAGTGAATTCGCTTACTCGGCGAGCTATGTCGGAAAACAAATATGTGGCTTGTACTTTATAGAAATTTTCGTTGGCAAGAATCATTGATTTTTATGTAGTTTATTGTTTTGTGCTGAATCGTAATAAATGAAGGCGAATTATGGCATATTCAGGCGTGTTTTGCAATATTCTGCCGCATTTTCATGCAAGTTGGCGTCTCGTCGAATCAAATGCCTGATTAGTCTGCTAAATTCTCTTGTCAAATAAGCAGGCTTCAGCTGTCAGCCCGGTATCCAGAAGGTCTTCTGCTCTGTAACAAGTGCAGGGACACAATCAACGTCAAGACGTATTGTTATTGCGAGACAATCAGTCTCCTCAGGCAATCCGTACAGCCACAGCAATTCACCTTCCTGCTTGAATTCTGCCGGCATACCCGTTGTGACGAATGTTGCGCCCAGAACCCGGTTGCGAAGCTCTGCCCACCTGAAGACGGATCCGGGGCTGTGTATAAAATGCAGATATACGCTTGAACCCCTTACAGTCACGATGGATGAGTTGTTCCACGTGAATGGTGAACGAACGGAGCGCGGCAGAAATTCATCGTTTTTACGTAGCCATTTACCTACTTCCCTCAGAATATCCGCTGAAACTTCCGGAATTGTTCCGTCAGCACGTGGTCCTACGTTCAACAGCAGATTGCCGCCATCCTTTGCCGAGGAAAGAAGCATCTTTAAAACGGTTTCGGGCGATTTCCAGGAATTGTCTCCGACATGGAAACCCCAGTTGTCGTTTAGCGTCATGCACGCTTCCCAGAGGCCGTCCTTCGCCAGTATGATCTGTTCGCTGCATGCGAAATCAAACGGAGATCCGAGTCTGTCGTTGAGCAGAATATCAGGCTGTAACTCCCGGACCATTGCGATTGTCTCTTCTCCGTCAATAGGCGTTGGGATGCAACCATCGAACCAGAGCAAGTCTATTTTCCCGTAGCGGGTCATCAGTTCACGCAATTGAGCCCGGTAGTACTTCACAAAGCGTTTTCTTGCATTCTCATCGTGCCAGCCGAGGGGCCAGTCCCGTTCAAACGCACCGGGGTAGTCAGGATGGTTGAGGTTGGCTGCCGAGTAGTAAAAACCGACCCGCAGACCGGCGGATCGTACAGCTTCAACATAAGGTCTGATCAGATCTTGCTTCGGTCCCAGTCTGCCGGCGTGAAAATCGTCCTGATCCGTTTCCCAGAGGGCGAAACCGTCGAGATGCCGCGTGGTGAGTACCATGTACTTCATGCCGGCATCTCGTGCGAGTTCTGCCCAGCTTGCCGGATCGTACTGTTCCGCCTTAAAGACCTCCACTGCGGTGCGGGTATATTCTTCCTTTGAAATTCTCTCACGGTTTAACACCCATTCTCCGCGCCCCAATGCGCTGTACGCACCCCAGTGTACAAACATGCCGTACCGCGCTTCTTCAAACCAGTCTGTTCTTTTTTTCAATGTTTCCATTTTTTGATAAATTTATGATGAACACTGTATGTGATCTGTGCATTCATTATATCATGTGCAGGCAAAAAATTCGAGCTGGACCAGAGAGCCGGCAGGTAGCCGTTCAGGAACGGTGTCCCGGATCAAAAGCGCAATGCATGGAGTTGTAGTTACTTCTTTTCAATTTTGTGCTCTTTTGGTATATTACGCCCGCATGAGTTCAGAGAGAGAATTAGATTTTCATTATGCGGTAGCCAACACCGAATTGATCGAATTGCCCACGGGGCATCTCGAAACGTTCGGCAATACTCTCGTAAACTACGTCCTTGCAAGTGAACTGATGGATGAAGTAGATAAAACGAGAGTGCGCACGGGGCGTATGCAGCTGTTGCGCCCTCAAATTATTACTCCCTCCGACTACTCCAAAATGCTTCTTGAAGGGTTTGGAGAAGAGGCGCAAAAATATATTGAATGGCTTGAAAAGCATGAGAAAGATGTTCATATCCTGCGTTATGGATACACGCTGAAACAGGAGGCGTTCTCTGAGGAAATAATTTCATCTCCACTGGAAGAGGTACTGGATCGCGTCAAAAAAGAAGCTAAAGAACGAAAAGATGCTTTTAGAGCTATATTGAAGGGTGTTGACTCCCCTTGGGATGTATGCCTGATTAAGTTGTTCTGGACCATGGTGCGTCGTTCAGCTCATAAAAACATAATGGATCTTGCGGAAAAAAATATGCTCGAACGCAAGGAAGGTCTCCCTTATGATGTTTACAAAGAGGTTGAAAAGGCGTTTGATGCTGCCAAAAAAGATCCCGACCTGATTAAGCCGCTCGGTGCCTTGTTGCAAAAACATAATGTTTTCAAAATTTATGAAGATCGCTTTTTCAGTCTTATGGGACATTAAACAGATATGAAAATGACAATTACAGAAAAAATTCTTGCCCGCGCATCGGGCTCACAATCGGTAAAACCAGGCGATAACGTTTGGGTTGATGTAGATATTTTGCTGACGCACGATGTATGCGGCCCCGGAACAATAGGAATATTCCAGCAGGAATTTGGTCGCAATGCCAAAGTTTTCAACCGTGAGGGTGTAGTGATTATACCTGATCACTATATTTTTACGAAAGACGAGAAGGCTCATCGAAACGTTGATATTCTACGTGAATTTGTGAAAGAGCAGGATCTGCCGTATTACTATGACCCGGGAACACCGGCATATTGCGGAGTCTGTCATCTTGGCATGCCGCAGCATGGTCATGTGCGACCCGGCGAGGTTATCGTCGGAACAGATTCACATACATGCAGCCATGGAGCTCTCGGTGCTTTTGCCACGGGTATAGGAAATACAGATGCCGGGTTCGTAATGGGGTCGGGAAAAATTCTGTTAAAAGTTCCGGAAACACTTCGCTTTGTACTGAACGGGAAAAAACCGGACTTTATTTCTGCAAAGGACATGATTCTGCGCATTATAGGAGATATCGGTGTTGATGGTGCCACATACTGCGCAATGGAATTTGTGGGAGAAGCCATAAACGATCTGTCAATTGATGAGCGAATAACGATCTGCAACATGGCGATTGAGGCGGGGGCAAAGAATGGAATTATACCGCCCGATGAAAAAACAATAGAGTTCGTAAAATCACGTACATTGAAACCGTTCGTTCCTATTTACGGCGACGAGGATGCTCCTGTACTCAAAACTTATACTTACGATGTATCCACATTCGTACCATGCGTGGCAAAGCCGAGTTCTCCCGACAACTATGCAACAGCGCGCGACGTGAAGGACGTCAAGTTGGATCGATCCTACATAGGTTCCTGTACCGGTGGAAAAATTACAGATTTTGTAATGGCGGCAGAAATACTCAAAGATCGCAAAGTTACCGTAGAAACATGTCTTGTACCGGCAACTGTTGAAATTTCCGAGCAGCTTATATCTACAAAAATAGATGGTAAATCTCTGTTGGAAATTTTCGTTAACGCCGGTTGTGAGCCCGTTGCCCCGCCATCATGCGCTGCATGTCTCGGCGGTCCGATAGATACCTTCGGACGCACACACAGTGACGAGGTGGTGATTTCCACAACAAACCGTAACTTCATAGGGCGTATGGGCTCCAAGGAGGCTCAGGTTTATCTGGCATCCCCACTGACCGCTGCCGCCTCGGCAGTTACAGGGCATATAACCGATCCACGCGACTTGTAAGGAAAAAAATGAATCAGAAAAACAATATTCTCAGAGCGAAAGTTTATGTAGCCGGAGATAATATCGATACAGATCAGATTATTCCCGCACACTATCTCAATCTCGTCCCAACAATTCCCGAGGAATATGCAAAACTCGGCTCCTACGCAATGGCGGGTCTTCCAAGTACCGCACTGCCGTTTATCGATGAGACTACGGGACGCACACCATACGGTATTATGATTGCCGGCAGAAACTTCGGCTGTGGCTCATCGCGTGAACATGCCCCTGTAGCGATTGGTGCCGCCGGCTGCAAGGCAATTGTGGCAGAGTCTTATGCCCGGATTTTCTTTCGCAATTGTGTTGCTACGGGTGAAGCGTATCCATATGAATCGGAAACTCTTCTCACATCGGAGTTTAAAACAGGTGACGAGGCAGAAATCAATACAGAAGAAGGTACAATAACGCGTGTTTCTGATGGAGCAGTGTTCAAGCTTAAGGAAATAGGGGCAGTCGGCCCTGTTATTGCTGCGGGCGGCATGTTTAAATATGCCCGTGAAATCGGAATTATTAAGCAGGGTTAATTTATATAGTCGTCATGCGGCGCAAGGTCGGCAGGTAATATGTCACACGTTTTGGCGGTATCAAATCAGAAGGGCGGGGTCGGAAAAACAACTACGGTTGTCAATCTTGCCGCTGTTATTGCAGCTCATGGAAAGACTGTTCTCGTTCTTGATCTTGATCCCCAGGCAAACGCAACTTCCGGGCTTGGAGTAGAGCCGAAAAGCGGCGTAAGCCTGTATAACGCACTGGTAGATCTGGAAAACCTGAACGATGTAATAGTCGGCACTTCGGTGGAAAATGTTAATATTATTCCATCAGAAGTTGATTTGGCAGGAGCAGAGGTTGAGATTGCGCGAATGGATGATCACCTGCATGGTCTGCAAAAAGTCCTTGATCCTATAATAGATCAGAATGTATTCGATTATATTATTATTGACTGTCCGCCATCTCTCGGTATTCTCATGTCAAACGCACTTGCTGCGGCAGATTCTGTATTGATTCCTATGCAGTGCGAATACTATGCCATGGAAGGGCTTAGTGTTATTACAGGACTCGTTGAGCGGATTCGCACAAGTGGAGCGAATCCAAAACTGCGCATTGAAGGCGTGTTAATGACGATGTACAGCCACACGCGTCTTGCCGACGATGTTATTGAGCAAGTCCGCTCATATTATGGCGATGCTGTTTACGATACGATTATACCAAGAAGCGTGCGGGCAGGGGAGGCTCCAAGTTTTGGTCTTCCTGTTGTAGCGTATGCTCCCTCCTCTACTGTAGCAGAAGGATACTTTGCGTTTGGGAAAGAGTTTCTGGATCGGGCGAAAGCATGGGAGCTGGCGGCTGATAAAATAGACTTGCCTGCCAGCCCGCGATCTTCTGATCTTGCGTAATGAAGACCGGTTAATCAGTCTTCATCATATTCTTCATCAAAAACCTGCAATTTGAAAAAGCACTTTGATATATCATTGAAGGTCTCATCAAGCAAATCTATAGTTATGGCATCAACCGTATAGATACATGCTTCAGCGGGGCACGGAGACCAGTTTATCAGATCCGTTGACCAAAGGAGTTGCGGGTTGCCATCAATTCCTTCGATGGAAATAGTACATGTTTTCCCATTGTTGCCTATATCGATGCTGCTGAATACAGGAGCTTCAGGTCTTCCCGGTGACCCATGAACAAACTTGCCGGGACGCCAGTTGGCTGCCGTACTCCACAGCGGCTCATCCGCTTGCAGATCTACTGCCACGATTGTGTAGTCCGTATTGTACGTTTCGGGATACCACTCATTTGAATATGTAAAGGTCAGAATATTATCCCCTTCCGGATCGGTCAGGGCAAGTGTTTCTCCCTTGCGGGCGAGATTTCCTTTTGTCCATGCCACGATGTTGATGTCTGCGACGGGACTTCGCTCGTCCAAAGCAACGGGGTTCTTTGCAACAACGAGTCGCTCTCCCGGATTAAGAATTGCAGGAGCGAAAACGTGTTCGATTCCTTCTGTAAACTGCACGCCGTCCAAATCAACAGGCCAGGTGCCGATGTTGCGCAGCTCAAGCCACGCAAAGTCATCGTTTTCATAAAGGCTGGTGCCCTTTGGAGGCTTTGTCGGCGCATACATCATTTCTGAAACACGGATGCCCTTATAATAATTTTCCGGCATAACTATGGTGTATATACCCTCTGCCAGGGGACTCCATTCGTTATTGCTCAGAGCTCTGGCTTTTATCGTCATCGATTCGTCGAGAATTACTGTAGTGTTATACGGCATGGAATCATGTGGAGGGGGCATTGCGACAAGTTTCATGTCGAAGTAAAGATCCGTACTTGTGCCGTGGCACTGGTGGATTTCCGCAGCCAGCACGTTTTCACCTTCGCGAAGCAGATGCGCAAGCTGAAGATTGAAATCAAAATATGTGTTCTGTTCCGGAGAACCGACAATATGTGATGACCACGTAGAATACGTTATTGGACCCTCCGGCATGTTGTCTCGGAGTATTTCCGTTCCGTTCAGGTAAAGTACAGCACCATCATCGCGTAACAGTTCAATTGCCAGTGATGATATATCAGTTGTAGAACTTGGTGTAAAAGTGTGTCTGAAGTAGGTTGTAGCAACCTGAGTACCGGAATTGCCCGTTACATAGCGTCTGGTAGTCGTTGCAACAGGGTTGACCGTTGCGGAGCTGGCTATACCCAGGATGGCGGGACCCTGCGCCCATGAAGAGTCGTTGTAATCAAGGTCTCTCCAGGTTTTGCTTCCCTGTACTGCAGGTTCTTGTCCAAGATCGTAATAAGACCATGTAGCACCACGCGAAATCAGGGTTTGAGGCTGTGTTCCCGGTTGTGCAGTATTAACAATAATGGCATTGGGGTTAATCGAACCGTCTGCCAGGCACGGATCTGAACCGTCTGTCGTAAAATAGAAAGTACGTTCTGCTCCTATTTTCAACGTTTTTCCTTTTTCAACAATTCCATCAGGCTTGGAGAGGAGCGGACTTTGGGTCGACGGGAACCATCCGTACCCTCTCAGTTGTCCGACAAGGATATCGCGACGCTGATTTAGGTAGTTGTTTATTACCCAGTTGCATGCCGGCAGCCAATGATCGGCCCGAGTTTTGCCACGTCCCCAGCGGGCGGACTCTGCCACGATTGCTTGATCTATCATATCCATCCGGCTTCTGAAGAGGGCTTGCGAGTTTTCCGGTGAGAGAGGTCCGTCATTACACAGAAATTTTTGCACCAGATCGGCGAAACGTCTCCTGTAAACCGGATGTTCCATCAGGCGAATGTGCAGTGTCGCAGGATTGAAATGTTTCTGCTGGGTCAGGTTTGCTCCACGCTTGATAATATCTTTTGTAGCAGGATAACCTCCGTGCGCACCCAGGGAATGCTCTGCGTCATGACGCAACCACTTGAACCCATCATGATTTTTTCTGTTATACAGCGCATACATGTTGTTAACAATTTCACCGCTCAGTCCTATGGGAGAATCGGGATCGCCCGTCAGGTAGTACGACAAAATGTAGCAGATAAGATTGTCTTCATCGAGATAAACCGGGTAATCAGGGTTGGGGCTTCCGTCAGGGTTCATTCCGCGGACACGCCAGTAGTTGTCAGCGTTTGGTCCGCTGAATCCCTCATTTATTGCAATGGCATGAAATGCATTAAAAGCCTCATCGTTGCCGCTGTTGACCTCGGTTACATAGCCGGGCTGGGATGTTTTTATGCAATCCCAGTCATCTTTATCACCACCCATGTATGTTGCGGCAAATCTTGCATCGCCACGCTCCTGGGTCTGGTAGATGCCCCAGTATATGCCATTGATATAAAGATGATAGTATCGGCTTCTGGTGTAGGGAACGCCCATTTCGCGTTGGGCATCACGCGAAAACACCTCCCGCACCATAGTGTTTTTGCTGTTGTTTTCCCATGACCAGTTATAGTTTTGTGCCGTGCGCAAATCTACCCTGTCAAAAGAATCTGCCCCCTCTTCATCAAAGAGTGGAAAGTTGAGCTTGCTATCTCCATATTTGGAGCGGAAGAATAACCTTAAGGAGTGCTTGGGATTGCTGCTGCTGCGGCTGTAGGCTCCTCTTATGCGTATACCGGCATCTATTTGGAATTCTTTTTCTACACCGCGTGCAGGATCTATTAATTCTACGGAAACAGGATTTTCCATACCGAAGACGCCTGGGTTTACATAAACTCCAGTCTGTGGATGAAACATATTGTCGAGATCCGTCACCAGGGAGATTGATGCTATGGCATTAGTCATACCCTGTCTTATCCTTACAGGATCGCCATTAATTATACTTTGATTCATGCCGTAAAGCATGCTGTGGTTATTTACCGCACGATCTGCAGGCCATCCCGCAGGAGTCGCAGAGCTCTGCTGAAGAATGTCTTCAAGGAAAAGCCAGGTGAAGGTGGATACACGCTGCCACACAGAATCCGGCATAACGACTGCTGCTCGAAGCGTCGTTGTTTTATCAACGTATAACGGTTCTGAGTAAATCGGACTTTCCAATGTGGGTGTTGAACCGTCAAGGGTGAAACGTATTTCTGCGGCTGGATCTTCCGGACAACTCATCGTTGCATGGAATGATGATGTTTTATAGCCGCGCGACTCGTCAACAACAACAACTGGCGTTGGCGGTGTGCTGAAGTTGCCGTTAAATGCTCCAGGAGTTGGATTGCTGAAATATCCTGCGTATAGTTGTTCAGACAACAAATTCAATTCTGCCTGAATCAGAAACTCTCCATCTTCCTTATCGTCATTCAATGCCGCTATAAAAAGAGTATTCGCGCCTTCTAGTAAACAAGATGCCGGCAGCGTAAGCAAAAACGGCGTAATCGCCTCAATATTTGTTCGCTTTTTGCTGGCAGTGCTGTCATGGAACAAGTTTTCCGGAGCGTTCAGTTCTGCAATTTTCTCATTATTCAGATACGCCACAAAACCATCGGCAATATAAAGGGACAACAACAACTGATCTCCTGATCCGGGAAGGGAATCAAGTTCAAAATCCCACTCCACATCAAGCCTTGCAACATTGCCCACCATCTCATCAAACATATTTACATCACAGTATGCATTGATTGCACCGGCATGAATGATTTCACACCCCGGATCTCCCAGTAATTTGAAGTGTGATAGTGAAAAGCCGCTATGAGCACCTTTTGCTACAGAAAGCTCAAGGGCAGCCCCTCCGGTGCGTTCATAAAAGATCAGATCGAGTTTATAAAACCCGGCAACGGGTATATTAAACTGGGATATTGTGGTGCTGAATGCCCTGGGGTTTGGAAACTCGGAGAGAAAGTTATATCCATTGCCTGAAAGGCGCAAACGGAAACCGTCATCGCTGCCGACAGAAAAACTCCAGATCCCTGCTTCGGGAATATAGACAGTCGATTCAGCCGTTACGACAAAATAATTTATGTTTTCATTTATCTTAAGAGATGGAAACGGAACGAAGTTCGGGAAATTACATTGCGTTTCGGATTCATAAAAATTTATTGTTTCGTAATTTCCAACGACTGGGTAGTTCGATGAGTACCATTTCGAGGGATTTGCAATCATTTGCTCAGCGGAGTCCACATTTGCAATGTCGCTATTCATGCGGTAAAACTTTACTTCAAAAGTCCCGTTTTGAGAGCTGAAGCCCAAGCCTCCTGCGCCTACCTGCCATTCAGCGTCGTTCTGAGGTGTGGCGGATCGGTAGCGCATTGGTGAGTTTCGATCAACAAGCGTAACATTTTTGGATGCTACACCATACGAGATATCCTCCAGCTGAGGCGGAAATTCAGGGGCATATTCATGAACGACAGTTTCGCCATCCGGCATTATGAGTCCCAGATATTCTCCGCTTTTCGATAGACTGAAGTTGGAGTGTAACTCGCCGTCAACCCAGGATTCGTCCGAACTGTCAGCAAAAACAATCAGATAGCTGTCTGCCGGGATTATGACCCCCTCCGGGAACTGCCATTTTGTCGGCTTGTTGATACTGTCTGTAAGGTGCCATCCACTCAGGTCAACTGGTTCAGAGCTGCTGTTGTATAGCTCTATCCAGTCGGAAGCTTCACCTGCACTGGTCAGCAGGCTTTCGCCGTTGTCAGCCATAAATTCATTTATACGGACAGAGGCCTGTGCAAAACCAACAAGCACACACAGTAGCAGAGAGATACGAAACCTCATATTCATTCCTCCATTTTTTTAATGTATGTATATTATATAAAACTATACCGTCATTGTAAAAGGTTTAAAAATGCAACATGGCTCCCTGATCGCCGCCCACTGATCACTGGTCCGGTTTGCCGGATCTTTGGCGAGTCCGTACTCGTTCACAGCGGAGCGATCCACGTTTTACGTACACGAGAACGAGAATGAAATCCGACCATGAGAAACCGGAGGGTTACTGCAATGAAAATCGTGTACGAGTACGAGAACGAGAACGGAAACGATTATGCGCCAGAGACTGTAGCACGGACATTCCTGTCTGTGCCCGCCTGCTAAGGGCTGCTGAGGTGTGTGGCAGTGAGACATGTGGTCTTGCATGTAATCCGTTGTTCTGCGGCGTACCCGGCTTGCCCCGGCGTAGTTAGTGGACGTAGCCAGGAGAAACTCGCCCTACCTTTGCCCGGCGCCGGGCTCCGCTCTAGTGCGAATGTGAAGGTAAGAAATCAACCTGTGAGAGTCGGGTTACTTCTGGACGAGACCAGGAGTAGAACTGAAAGTAACTGCGTCACCGTGAGGTGGGATGGGAAGCAACTGGAGGTGGAGTAATAAGTCCCCTTCTGGCTAACATCTATCTGGATTCTCTTGACTGGAAAATGAGTCAGAGAGGCTTTCAAATGGTGCGTTATGCCGATGATATGGTAGTACTATGCAAAAGTCGGAAACAAGCCGAAGAGGCACCCTCCCTAATCAGTACATGGATGAATGAGGCGGAACTTGAGCTAAATCACGACAAGAGCCGTGTAGTTGACATGAATCTGCCGGGAAACTATTTTGATTTTCTAGGTTACAGATTCAAACTAAGCAAGGCAAAACGAATGATGCAACTGATAAAACCCGGAAGCAAACAAAAGCTCAAGCAAACGATTAAGCCACTAACAAAACGTAACAATGGCTATAGCATGGAAG
>JAAZFF010000068.1 GCA_012511845.1 Lentisphaerota bacterium | reverse complement strand
TCAGAACACCTTACCTCGGCGTCTTGTTTTTGGCATCAATTAGCTTCTAATGCCCTGTATTATCAGTGATATGGAGCAGATTTAACTAATAAAAGATAAAATTGCAATTGGAAAACAGAATGACACTGTTTATTGCTTACTTCTCCTTAGATCTAGGACTACAGAACACCGATTTTGATGAAGTGACCGGACTGTCTGTGTTTGGACATCGCTGAACTCCACATCTCACCCACCAAGTACTAGGCATTCGCGGGAAGGGGACGGATGCGAGACACTGAGGATGTCGGCGTAAGGAAGGGCAAATGCGGAAATGCGGCGCAGAGGCAATATCAATTCGGTCAATAAGGTCAAAATTACTGTCCACTGTCCACTGCTCACTGGCACGGCTCTGCCGAGTCTCTGCGCACATCGTTATGGCAACGCCACAATCACCACGCTCTCAACCTTTCTCGGCGCGCTGCGGAGAGCGACGCCCTACCCTGCTCTTCATTCATGATTAAATCTCTGCGGCAGTTAAGTCTCTACGCATTCACGTCTCTGATGTGAGATATTCTGTGTCAGCTTAACAAACAGCAAGATTGGCTGATAGGAAGGTAGGGCGCGTTTCTCCGTAAACCGCCGCGGATGAATGGTTGTCGGACAGGTCAGACTCGTCAGACAGGTCGGACAAAATCCAAGCCCGAGTCTGGAGTCAAAGAAAGTGGTCAGTATCATTTTGTTTCCAGTAGTGAATCCCAACGCGTTGTATAGCTTGGAGAAAGCATATTGCGTTTCATAGACCACTTTCGCTCAAGACCTATTGAAAGGGGGAATATCGTACCTCTTCCAAAGTGTGCATTAATTTGATCCACAGTTTTGAAAAGATCGTCTTTTGTCGATTCCAGCGGCACTTCTTCAAAAAGGTTTAATTGAGGATTTACTTTCGGCTCCAGTCCAAAAAAAACTACACCTGCCTTTTTATATCGGCGCTTATCATTATACATCCCCTTCAGAACAGGTTTTATCTCATGCAGTATAGCCGTTGTTTGATCGGTAGGTGATTTAAACATGACGGTAGACGATGCAAGTCCGCCTTCCATGTTTACACGTCCATATTCGGGAAAAAACTGAAAATACACATGAGCTCCCGTAGCTACCTGATTTTCTGCCCTTAATTTCTCGGCAGTATTCGTTGCGTAATGCGAAACCGCCTCTTCCAGATCATCAAACTCTGTAACCGGATAAGAAAAAGATCTTGAACAGGAAAGGCTCTGAGACAGTGTTTCGTGATCTTCATCACTCACGGCATGAACTCCGCAAAGCTCCATCGCCGTCCTTGCTACGTTTACATTGAATGTGTTTTTAAAAAAAGCAGGATTACTTGCGGCGAGTTCCAAAGCTGTCTTAATGCCGACCCTTCTAAGTTTAACTCCTAGTCTGGAGCCGATACCCCATACTTCCTCGACAGAAAGCTTCCGAAGATCTTCTGAGGGATCTTCAGGCATAACATATACACCGCCAGGAAGTTTTTTGGCTATATTATTCGCAATTTTGCTTAATGTTTTTGTTGCAGCCAAGCCTATACCGCAAGGTATCCCAATCCATTTCAGGAGAGTTTTTCTTATTTTACGGGCGTATTCTTTATAATCAGTGCCTTTGGGCAGCGAAATCTCAATGAATGCTTCATCGATTGAATAGGGGTTTACTATCGGAGTAAACTCATTCAGCACCTGCAACATGCGCCGTGACATATCGCCATAAAGCTCGTAGTTACTTGACTTAAACACCATATCATTTGTTGAACGTCCTGATTTGAGCTTGAAATAAGGTGTGCCCATCGGGATATCAAGTGCTTTAAATTCCGGAGAACGTGATACAACACAACCATCATTATTACTCAAGACGGCTACAGGGCGTCCTTCTAACGAAACATCAAACACCCGTTCACAAGAAACATAAAAGTTATTACCGTCAACAAGTCCTATCATGATAATTTTACAAAACGGTGGATCACAGCTGTAACCACTCCGAAAATCCTCAGTTCGGAGCCATCATCAGGAATGATAGGTTTGTAATCCTTATTCGCCGCTTCCAATCTGACACCCCTGGCATCTTGTCTGAACAATTTCACTGTAAACTCGTTATCTACTGATGCTATCACTACAGATCCATTGCAAGCCTCCAGACTTCTGTCAACAACGAGTATATCGCCGGGATGAATACCCACACCAAGCATTGAATCACCGGCAGCCCTTACAAAAAAGGTTGCGGCAGGTCTTTTAACAAGCAACTCATTTAAATCGAGCGGAGCTTCCATATACTGCTCAGCCGGAGATGGAAAACCGGCAAGAACAGTTGTCGCCATTATTGCCGGTCTGTTTTTTTCCTTCTTTTTCTCTTTCATTTAAAATTTCATAAGTATCAGTTGGCATCCTGAATTGTTACGGTGTGTACTCCTGATCTTAAAACAACATTCATTGTTGGTCCATTTGTTGAATCAGGTATGAATGTAGAGAGATCCGCTTCAGATGGCCAGATTGGAAGAGGTTTGCCATTTTCAACAAGAGCATCATTAATTATATCTAAATTTATTTGTGACGCATTTGTTATGGAATCCTGCTGCCTTATAATATCCCTTATAGCAGCCTGGCAGTTTTTCAGCTCCATTGCTGTTGCCTGTATTATCACGGCTTCCCTGGTTTTTCTTATCGATGGATAAATTGTAGCCACTGCCAATATGAGAATTGCAAGAATAAGCACTGCTTCCAATAATGAGAAACCTTTCTTTCCGCCGAAGACTTTAATCGATTTCATTTTACACTTTCACAGAAATTAATTGGATACCGGGACTTGCCGGTATTAAAGAATAATCCGGCATATTGGCCGGGATCAAACAGGAACGACCGCATTCTATTAGCTCGGTACCGGAGTCCCAGGAAATATTTACAGCTCCATTTTTCGCAAAAAGAATTTTAAAAGAAGAATCGTCATGTGAGATTAACTCGGGCTCATTTAATGTGTAACGCTCCATGGTAAAAATATCAGATCTGATCACACGCTCGCGCTTATTTTTTATATTCCCGGTGTCAATCTTAAAAGGAGTTTCCAGTCCTGTTGCAAAAGCCCGCCAATCAACCACTTCAAGTGCTCTTGGTACATGCAGTTCTCGTGGCTTCCCCTCAGTTCCCAAGTGTCCCCAATCATATATTCGGTATGTAGTATCAGAATTTTGCTGTACTTCCATAATGAGTGATCCGGCGCCTATCGCATGAACAAGCCCACCGGGTATAAACATCGCCTTCCCTGCTTGAACTTCTATCTTTTCGAGACTGTCAGGCACTTTATTTCTTTTTATTGCCTCCTGGAATCCTCTGACAGTTGTTCCACGCTTTAAACCGGCATATACATGAGAATCCTCAGATGCATCGAGAAAATACCACATCTCGGTTTTCGGTTCACCACCATACCTGAGCGCATTTTCTTCATTTGGATGAACTTGAACGCTAAGTGTCTTATTTGCATCTATCAGCTTTACAAGTAGCGGGAATCTTGTTTCTTCGCAATGCGAACCGAGGAGTTCTTTACCGTAGTCATAGCAAACCTGCTCAAGAGTTTTCCCGGCAAGAGAGCCATTCTCCACGATTCCCATGCCATCCTGACGAGCACTGATTTCCCAGGATTCCGCGCATGGAACGGGGGTGTTGGAACGGGAAAAGAGACTCGAGATTCTGTTGCCTCCCCATATATAATTCCGGTATACGGGCTTAAAAAATAAAGGGTAAGGCATCTGGTGGTTTTCTTGCTTCATAACAACTTGCATATTCTGTTTAACTTGGCTCATTTTATCATTTTTAGTATTGCAATAAAAGAATTCTATTGGGCAAGTCTAATTTTCAACTTGTTTTTATTCATTTTTTTTGACACTATGAAATCGTGTAATTAACTCTTCGGCAGTAGCAATTCCGTTTTGGAACAATCATAAATGAAAGACCAAACAAGCAACGACAAGATTCTCCCTACATATTGGCAAATTCTTGAAGCAGCAAGAGAACTTTTTGCTATTCATGGATTTAGAGGCACAACAATCAGAATGATTGCCCAAAAGGCAAAAGTTAACGGTGCTTCTATAAATTATTACTTCCGCTCCAAAGATGCGCTTTATGAGGCAATTTTCAATGAAGCTTTTGAAAAACTTGGAAAGCCTGTCACATGGCTTGTTGCATCAGTGAAAGATCAGGAGACCTGGGAAGCGGCAATACAAGCATGGGTGGCATTCATGCTCAGACTTTTCCTAAATGACGACGAGGAGTTCTCTCTTGTACGGCGTCTTGTGGCTCGTGAACGAAGTATGCCAACACAGTTTTGCTCTGATTTATTTGAGTCTTTCTTTAATCCCACTATCGATACTTTGCGAAAATTAATTAAGATGGCAATGCCAGACGCTACACCGGAGGAATTACAGTCAACATTCGTTTCTTGTCTCGGCCAGTGTACATGCTTTATGAACCGGGAGCCACCATGGGACAGAATTGTAATCTGCTCAAGTGTGTCGCGAGAAGAGTGGATAGAAATAATGAAAAAACAAATTGTTGGAAACATTACAGGACGCCTGTCCTTTAAAACAGCAAACATTCTTTAAACCCTGTTTGCACAGAGGATTTATATTGTGTACAATTGCATCGAAACCTTAATCAAAAAATATTTTCACAATGGTAGAAGTTAAATTCATTATTGTGGGTGCTGGACCAAGTGGTCTGACCTTCGCATCAAAGCTCATGGAGTTCGGAGAAGAAAACTTTCTCGTACTGGAAAAAGAAAATGAAGCTGGTGGATTATGCCGCTCAGCTGACGTTGACGGTGCTCCGCTAGATATCGGAGGCGGGCACTTTCTTGACTCAAAACGGCAGGCGGTACTGGATTTGGTGCACAAATTCATGCCGCCGGAAGAATGGGATACATATGACAGAATTTCCAAAATCTTCATTCACAATAAAGAAATCGGAAGCCCTATCGAATCATTCATTTGGCAAATGCCTGAAAATGTGCAAGAGCGATATCTTGACGACATTAAAAATGCGGGGTGCAACCTTGGAGAGCCTAAGCCGGAAAAATTTGTCGACTGGATATACTGGAAGCTGGGTCGAAGTATAGCAGAAGATTATATGCTGCCGTATAATCGCAAGATGTTCGGAGAAAACCTCAACAACCTGGGCACCTACTGGCTTGAAAAACTACCTGATGTTTCATATGAACAAACCTTAAAGAGTTGCGAAAAAAAGCGGTTCTACGGCGTTCAACCTGCACATTCAAGATTCTTTTATCCTAAAAAGTTTGGATATGGAGAAGTGTGGAATCGCATGGGGAAAGCCCTCGGTAGCAGACTCGTTCTTGGTGAGAAAGCAGATAACCTGGATCTTGCAAAACGGGTAGTTAACGAAAAATATACGGCAGATATAATTGTAAATACAGCTCCCTGGCCTTCTTTTTCAAAGATTACAGGTATCTCTGAAAAAGCAAAGAATATTGTAAAGAGCCTGAAGTATTCTTCAGTAGATATAGATTATATCCCCGAATCAATTGACACAGATGCTCAGTGGATATATTACCCGGATCCTGAACTCTCCTATCATAGAATTCTGGTAAGGCACAACTTCTGCCCCAACTCAAAGGGATACTGGACCGAAACAAACTCCAATCGAGCGGAAGATCTTTCTCCTGGAACAGCACGATTCAGAAACAAATACGCATATCCACACAACACTATCAACAAAAATGAAATGATGGCAGAACTTCTGAAGGAAATGGAGTCAAACGGCGTCATAGGATTAGGACGCTGGGGAGAATGGCAACATTTCAATTCAGATGTAGTGACTGAACGCGCAATTTTACTTGCTGAATCTCTGATTAACTCCGGTAATACATGAATAAAGCCAGAATAAAATACAACTTTAAATATACCGGCACAAGTATTATGATTGCAGCCATAAACGAAACGTTTTCACTGGAGCAGACTGTAAATACTATATGCGAAACATGCAAGCCCGAAGACATCACTGAAATTTTGCTTTTGCTGAGCAAATCGAAGAGTACTCCGGAGTGCGTCGAAACGGCTGAAAAAATCTGTGACCGAGAAAACCCATTCCCTATATCAATTTTATGGCAAAATCTTCCGTTCGCCGGAGGTGCTTACAGAGATGGAATAGCAGCCGCTAAAGGAAGCCATGTATTGATGATGTCTGCAGATCTTGAAACAGACCCCGAGCTGGTACAAGGAATGCTGGAAGCATCTCGAAAAAATCCTGAAGCAATCGTTACAATGTCGCGATGGATCAAGGGCGGCGGATTTTCCGGCTACAGCAAGATAAAACAAGTTTGCAACGCTATCTTTCAGCGGGGCTTCTCGCTTTTATACCTTACGCATCTATCTGATTTAACGTATGCGTTTCGAAACTTTCCAGTAGATTTGATGCGACAGATCAACTGGCAGGAGCTGCGTCATCCATTCTTTATGGAAACAGCGCTTGTCCCATTGCGACTAAAAGTAAAATTTATAGAATTACCAGCTTTGTGGGAGCAACGTAAAGAAGCAGAATCGCAAAACTCATTTTTTGCAAACTTCAGATATTTCAAAACGGCATTCAGAATACGGTTTACACCCTGGAAAAAACTCCTTGTCCAAAGGCAAAACTGAAACCTGAACACGGCAAGCCGGGCAAGTGATCAGTGGGCAGTGTGCAGTAAGTAGTTTTCTCATGAGCCGCAGACTGTGGCACGGACATTCCTGTCTGTGCCGCCTGTTGAGTGATTGCTGATGGGTGGTTGCTGAGCACTGGGAGCCCTGAGCGCCTGCTCGGGTTCTGCTTGAGTAATGGTATAATCGTTCTCGTTCACGTTCTCGTACTCATACACGATATGGTCGAGTTCCATTCTTATTCTCGTGTACGGAAAACGTGTACCGCTCCGCTGTGAACGTGCACGAACCCCGGCAAGCCGGATGCCCGGCGAGCGGGCAGTGGGCAGTGGGTAGCCGGTTACGAACTGCGCCTGCTGAGAAGGTAGGGCGATGACCTCCGGGCGCGCCGCAGCATAACGGACAGCTCGGAGAGCCGTCCCTACCCTGCTATCTTCTCTATTAGCGTTCATTCGTGGTTTATAATCTGGCAGGCGCATTTCTCCGCAAACCGCCGTTGCTGCAGGGTGCTGGTTGCTGAGCACTGGGACCGCGAGGCTCCGTACTCGCATCACGGCTGTTGAGCCTCCGCCCCTCTGCGTGAGATAATATGCACCTGCCTAGAAACTGACTACTGTTCACTGCCCGAAGGGCTTGGTGCGTCTCTGTGAACTGTTGTGGTTGTCCATAACAAAATCACATATCTGACTCTTCTTCCAGCTCTTCACTTTCATCCGATTCTTTATCAGTTGCATTTTGTGATGGATCACCGGACAGAAATTCTTCGGGAATGGCAAATCCGGCATCTGCGAGGGACTTTGCCTCCTCAACCGTAAGTTCGAATCCCTCTTCAACTTCTTCACCTGCTTTTATAGCTTCAATCATGCTGTCTCTATGCAGACTTTCCTCTATCCGTGCCGCCTCCTCTGCAAGCAGTTCATCTTTTGCCTTTGCTTCAGCCTGTTTTTTTTCCTGCAGAAGCTTCTCTTCGCGCTGTTTTTTTTCCTCTTCTTCCTTCTGTCGTTTTTCCTGTACTCGCAGACGATGTAACTCACGAAATGACAGGCGCTGCTGACCGCCCTCAACCAATGTTGCCGCCTCTATTAATTCAGAAGAAAGTCTCTTTTCCCCTCCTGAAGCAGCAGCAATTAATGGTACTTCGGGCACAGCTTCAGAAGATGGTTCTTCCTCAGTGCCTCTTATTACCTTCTTGTTTTGGTCACGAAAATCAAGTCCTGTAAGAAATTGTGTCCCAGCTATGGGAACAATATTGGTGGGTTGCCCTTTCGCATAAGATAAAGGTATCTCTTCCGTCTGATCACCTTTGGTGAGAATAACACTGCTCGATACAAATAAAACTTTTTCAAGCGTATAATCACCTACAGTTTGACCTTCCGTCAAAAATAACGATGATTTATCATTATTGTTAAAAAATCCTGCTGCTGGAACCCCTGCATAACGAGTTATCGCACTCAACCGAATAAAATCCTTGATAGATTTTTTTGTTTCTTCCTCACCGGCTTTATGTGAAGCTGTATCTTCAGTCCACGTATCAGCAACGATAGGAGGAGGAGGACCGAACGGGGCGCGTTTTAGTATCAGTTCAAATTTCTCATCAGGAAGCACATCCCGGCTTTCTTTCTCCTCACTCCTGGAAAATGCATAACGTACCGGTACGATGATAAGCAGGATTGAAAAACCGATAAGCAAACCGTTTATTTTGCGTTCTCTCATTTTCTCCGTCACGATTTTGTCCTAACTGCATTACTGCATTTACAGATCAGTGCGCCCTTCTTGTTCCACCGCCGCTTCCGCCGCCGCCTGAGGGTGTAATTGTACACTGCCAACTATTTGTGCTTAGCCAGCCAGCGCCTGATGCCCGAAACTCAGGTCTTTCCCAGGTAAGCAACTGGCGACAGTAACGACAGGCAGGCAGCGCACCCGGTCCCTGATTCATATATATCGGCAAATGTTCAATACAGTGTCTCCGCCAGCGCAGATTGAAACTTCCTGCAGAAGATGCACTCGATGCATCTATCGGTATAAGGCGAACTTCACGAAAGGCAGGTAATACAAGATGGGAGCGTGTTGGATTTTCTGCTCCTCCCCCGTCCGAATCAAGATATCCGAAAGGTTTGGCTGCTCCGGTCCAGACAATAATATCACCGGCATCAGTACCGCCTCCATCCGACATAAAACGTGAAATCTCTGCCTCGACACGTGTTACAGAATCTGCACCGGCATAATCGTATTCTCTTTTCACCTCTCCATCTACAGGGAAAGGCGGTGCCATATCACTCCATCTTCCCCAATGACCCGACATATAGTAAAACCATACGCTTTCAATTTCATTAATCTCCGGATCTACTGGTATTTCCGGCAAGTCTATTGACAACCGTTCTGCGCCCCTCTGAACCCCGTCAATACCGGCAATTGCAGAAAAAGTTCTTGGTTGCGGCGTTAACCACAAGCCCAGGAATTCGCTCGAGCTTGACGCCCGCATATTTGGCGGAGGTAACGCATTCCACCAGGTATAGCCCGTATACTCTTCCAGTAGATGCGGATGGTACCTGAAGAACCAGCACCAGTCGCGTCCTGCTACGGCATCGTAAAACTCGATCTGAAGAAGCACATGGGCTCCGCCCGGATCATCAAAGAAAAAAGCATTATCTATACCTGCTGCCACACCATCATCCGCAATTGCCCTCATCATTGCTGCATACTCAACCCATGCACCGGGCCACGGTTCCGGCAATGCTGTTTCGCCGCCAATCATTGCACCGTAATTATTCCGTATAACATCTGCATGTTCGCTCACAAATTGTGTATATTCGTCATTTACAAACATTCCGTTGAGCTTGGCAGCCTGCTGCGCCGCTGCAACGCCTGTCATCGGTCCAGTGTAGCAGAGTCTTTTTTGCGTATTCGTAATAATATCTACAGCTTCAAAGTCAGCTACCGCAAGCGCAGCAGCATGCATCAAGTTCAACTCCCCAATCAGATTCAGGGTTGTTCCCTGCCAGCGGGCACCGGCAAGCGCTGCAGCATCACCGGCATTCTGACTCTTGTCTTTTACAAAAATAATATGATGTACATCCGCCATCCATAAAACAGCAAAAAGTATAATCATCAGGGCAACGACAGAAAAAAGAATTGTCTGTCCATTCCTTGTATTATCGCTGTTTTTCATAATTTTACTGCAAATATTTATTCCAGATACAGATCACTGTGCCTGCCTGCCGTTGCCTCACCAGCCATCGAGATTCGCCTGAACCCCTGCTCATCTCTGCGCCCGAATGGATAAATCAATTCCATCATCGGCATTTTAAGGGGAAATTCCTGCGCAACTTCGTAGGTGAGAGCCCGACCTAAAGCAGACGAACGTTCCGAATGCGAAAAAGCGCCCCTCTCCCATTCCTCATAATTCAGAACATATTCCGCTCTCGCATGATTATCCGAATCAAGATAAGCAGGAATACGCACACGCTCAAAAGCCGCTCTGGGAGAAATGCCCGCATCTAGCCTAAACGCCAGATTAATCGTCTCGCCGGGATGTGTTACATTTGAAAGCGGTGATGTACCCGTGGGAGCAAAGTCGGGGAAAATCATCTCCCCCGAGTTGGGTATGGAGGCAACACGCTGTGCCTTTAAAGCCATCCATTCATTAAAACCAACAGCCCGGGATCTGGCAGCCCGAGCTGCCGCATGGTGTAAAATTAAACGACCGTTATAAGCAATTGCCACCTGAAGCAAACCAAATAGAAATAAACTCAGGATGAAAATAACGATCAAGGACTCCACCAGCGCCTGCCCTGAGCGCCTGTTTTCAACAGGCACTGGCAAGGCGTGGCACTGCATAGAACCATGCTTGTAAATCGCACACTTCACGCTAACCGCCGTTTCGGTTGCGGACAGCGATTAACGGCTGGTACCGTCAGCGTCCAGATTTTTAATAAAATCGGCAGAAGATTGCTGCGCTGCTGACTGAGCTTCCGAACCCAAGTCACTATCGAGCGCTGATACTGCACCACTGCCCTTTTTCTTGATTGCATCACCAAGCAGGCCAAACACAATTAGAGCTGCTATGGCAATAATAGCAACAATAATGATGTATTCAACCATCGCCTGCCCTGAACGCATTTTATTTTTCTTCTTGCTTTTCATTTTGATCACTCCTCCCTCGTGTCTCCGATTATGGGTATTCCGATGCCACCAGATCGAGAACCCTGTTCCCGTTTTGCCTTAAAGCGTACAATAAGAACGATAGGACTACAACTACAAGTATGATAACACACGTTACAATCAAATATTCAACGAGAACCTGACCTGCACGTGTATCCGCTTCAGGCAAAGAAGATGCCTTCGTGATAGTATCACCGGAATTCATGGCTGCATTTTACCATACAACACATGATTATGTAAACCAGACAAAAACATACTTGATTTTAAATTGGCAGTATGCCACCCTTGTACCGTTATATAACATAAAACAATAAATAAGATATGGATACTTCAATACCAGAAAAATCTGCTTCTATTAATTATCGTGTACCGTACGCAGATACAGATATGATGGGAGTCGTTTACTACGGCAACTACCTGACGCTTTTTGAACGCTGCAGAAATGAGCTTATGCGCAGCACAGGACCGACATACAAGGAGCTTGAAGAAAGCGGAGTAATGTTACCTGTAATTGAAGCCCATGTGGAGTATAAAAACCCTGCCCGATACGATGACGTCCTCACGGTAACCGGTTGGCTGGCAGAAGCTCGCGGAGTCAGGATGAAGGTTCGCTGCGTAATCTTGAGAGGTGACGAAATTCTCGCCTCCGGATATACTGTACACTGCTGCGTTTCCACAGAAACCAAGCGCCCGGTGCGCGTTCCCGAGTTCTTTTTACCACTTGTGGCAGAGTCCACACACTGACACAATACCTGCCTTGATATCTCCTGTATTACTAGAAACACTGCCGCGCCGTGCTGAGGTACTGCGCTCAATACGCATGACCCTGGATGAGGCGGGATTCACAGAGGTGGAAACACCGATACGAATTCCCGCACCGGCAAATGAACCTCATATAAATCCCCCACAGAGTGGAAATGCATTTCTCAGAGCCTCGCCCGAACTGCAAATGAAGCGCCTCATTTCGCTGGGGCTTGAGCGGATTTACCAGATAGGCGCATGCTTCCGGACAAACGAACGGGGGGACCGACATAACCCGGAATTTACCATGCTTGAATGGTACAGAAGCAACTCCGATTACAGAATGCTCATCGGTGATATCAAAAAAATTATTGTGGATGCTGCATGCAACGTTTGCGGTTCCACAACTATTGTATTTGACGGCAGAGAGATAGATTTATCCATGTCCTGGGAAATAATCACAGTGCGCGACGCATTCAAGCAATTTGCCGGATGGGATCCTCTTGAAAACTTTGATGCTGAGCGATTTCATTTTGATATGGCAATGAAAGTTGAGCCTGCCCTGCCAAAAGATCATCCATGTATCTTGATGGATTATCCGCATCAGGAGGCGTCACTCGCAAGGTTGAGCGAAGAGGATGAACGTGTAGCCGAACGCTGGGAAGCGTATATCGGCGGCATGGAATTATGCAATGCATTCAGCGAACTTGTCGATACGGAAACGCAACGCATACGTTTCGAAGAAGCACGGGCAGAGAAAATACGACTCAATGAAACTCCCATGCCGATAGATGAAAACTTCATGTCTGCCCTCGGTGCAATGCCGCCGTCCGCAGGTGCCGCTCTTGGGGTGGACCGTCTTGCAATGCTGCTTTTGGATAAACAGGACATAGCATCCGTACGCCCATTTTGCCAGCTTATCGGCAATTTGTATTAATGCTTTATCAGTAGATTTCACAGCCGATTTTTGTTTATACTGGACACTAATGGAATCGGATGTTTTTGAAACGCCCGGGAATGACAGGTCACAACAAGAAGGAGTTTTTATGATTATCGGTATCGCACATATTTGTTTGTCAGTGAAAAATCTTGATGTCATGGAAGAGTTCTATGTCCGTAAACTGGGGCTTTCACATGCATTCGATTTCAAGGGAGAGGACGGCAAACGGATGGGAGTCTACATAAGCATAGGCAACCGCACCTTCCTTGAAATGTTCACAGGCAGGAAAAGCATCGAAGGGCAGGCTGAAAACGCGGCTTACCGTCATGTATGCCTGGAAGTAGATGACCTGCAGTCTACTGTTTCGGATATTCGATCACGCGGTGTAGATGTTTCTGATCCGATGCTTGGCAGTGACAACGCCTGGCAAGCGTGGCTTACCGACCCCGAAGGCAATAGTATCGAGCTTCACCAATACACTGCCGAAAGCTGGCAGGCTCCCTTCTTATGATTTTGACTTAATACAACGCATATCAGCCCACAGCTTGTCGCACTCCTTTCTTTTTTTCTGTCTTTATACTTTCTGTAGGAGGTTTTGTGACATACCAGACTTTTGAGCTGAGAACACCGAGCATCTGCCAAGTCCCATATTTCCGACAGTTGACAAGAATGACCATTCGCAGTTTGCTAAGGAAGTGCGGAAATCTCATACAAAAACAGCAAATGAATGCTGATGAGAAATTGATTCGAAACCGCCGTTTTCACCAGATTGAACTTTAAAAGTTTAGCAACCTCTGATAAACTTAATAGTGAGAAATTAAAAAAGTAAATTCGAATTAAACTGAGTGAAATGAGATTTATAAAACAGGATCGCCCATTAGCGGTTTTTGACATTGAAGCAACAGGCTTGAACGTACGAACTGATAGGATTATAGAAATTTCCGTTGTAAGGATACCTGTAAAGGGAAAGTCAGTTACTAAAACCTGGCTGATAAACCCCGGTGTACCCATACCACTGGAAACCATTGCAATACACGGAATCTCCGATGATTTGGTAAAAGATTGCCCTCAATTCAGTGATGTTGCCGATGAAATTTTTTATTTTTTCCGAGGCTGCGACCTTGGCGGATTCGGAATAACGCGTTTCGACATACCCATACTTGAGGAAGAGTTTGCTAGAATAGGTAAGTTTTTTGACTCCAGTGGACGTCGTCAATTTGATGCACAGCGAATATTTCACAAGCGTGAACCGCGAGATCTGCAAGCAGCATTGAAGTTTTACTGCGGTGAGGAGATCGTAGATGCTCATGCGGCAGAGAATGACGCTATAGCAAGTATAAAAGTGCTCAGCGGAGAGTTTAAAATGTACAAGGACCTTCCCACCGATCCTGATGAGCTTGACAGGATGCTTAATGAACGAGACCCCTTCAATCTCGATCGCGATGGAAGACTGCGGTGGATAGATGGAGAAATAACCATAAACTTCGGCAAACGAAAAGGCGAGAAAATTAGGGACCTTGTTCAAAATGACCCCAACTACCTTAAGTGGATTTTGCGCAGTGATTTTGCACGTGATACAAAAAGTATCATTCAAGACGCATTGGATGATAAGTGGCCATCACCCCCGGCAGTAACACCATCAAGCAAACCGGTGGAACTTAATATATAATGCACCATTACCCTTGAAGCAAGTGAGGGAAGACAGGAGTAAAGAATGGCATCATACAAAATAAAAATAGAGTCAGGAATCGGTGTCGGAAAAACCTTCATTATAAATCCTCCCGGTGCAGGTATTGGAAGATCTGATAAAAATGATATTGCCATTGCCGATGAGCTGTTATCCAGACACCATTGCAAAATATATTTCAAAGGGGAAGAACCATGGATTTCAGACCTTGCTACGCTTAACGGAACTGCAATCAATGGAGAAATAATCAAAGCTGACGTTCATCTTAAACCGGGTGATTCTATCACTGTCGGAGACACCACTTTGAGGTTTACATCAAAAGATGGAGGCAGCGCCGTTCCTCACAGCGAAGACTCTGCCGGGATCGATGGGACCTCCGAACCTGCCGTCATTGACTTGGGCTTTGAGAGCGATACAACTACAAATGATGTCAAACATGCACTGAAAACAAAAAAAACCGTAATGCGTATGTCCATAGCATTTGCAGCTATTTGTATTGTTGCCATAGGCATAAAAGTTCTTCTGCCTGATAAAGAAAAAGAAAGTCTCGTGAGACTCGTTACAGAACTAACGGAGCGGACACTTGAAATTAGATATGTAAAAACAGAGGCAACAGCAGAAAATGTCTTCAAATACGAATTGATACTCGATCACGAAGGTTTTGTCACTGTAGCTATAGACGATCTTGCTCAATCAAGGCATGTTAGAAAAACTACCGACACAGCAATCCCGCAGGAAGTCCGGTTGAGTCTGATACGTAAAATCGAAGATTCAGGCTTTTTCGAAATGCCCCATTCTTCAGAAGGAGTTGCGCAGGCAAACACATGGAACTCTGCCACGCTTATGGTAATCATAGATGGCAATGTAAAACAGGCAAGGGTGCGAAACAGAATCGGCTCTGCCGCGATTAAGCAACTACGGGAAGAAATCGAAGCTTTCGGCAGAACTGAGTTTGGATTGTGGGCTGTGGGGTTTACAAGTGATAAACTTTAAGAGCTGGCTTATGAAGAACTTATTCTCGCAAGAAATATTTCTTAC
>JAAZFF010000067.1 GCA_012511845.1 Lentisphaerota bacterium | reverse complement strand
TGCTAATATTTCACCGTATAAACAAAAAGAAATTATAGTCGAGAAGAAAATGAGCACAAAAAATCCCGCAGAACGACGAGATTTAATCAACACGTATATTCAGACAAAAGGCGAAGCCATGCTTGCCGAGCTTGAGGAATTGTGTCCCAGTGTTTCAAGCATGACTGTTCGGCGTGATCTTGAGCAACTTGAACGGCTAGGGCAAATTGTACGCATACGCGGCGGCGCAAGATCGCTGTCGCAGCTTTCTGTCTTGAAGGAAGCTGCATATAATCACAGGCAACTTACAAACATGCCGGCTAAATATGCGATTGCCGATAAAGCTGCAACTTTGGTAAACAGCGGGAGCTCTATTTATATTGATTCAGGTACAACATGCATGTGTTTCGCACAAAGACTGCCCGATCAAAATCTTTTTGTACTTTCACCTGCGCCGAATATCGCCCTCGAGCTTGTTAAAAACGTAAATATAAAGATCAATCTTACAGGCGGACAGCTTAACCGTGATACGCTTACACTTTCTGGTGTAAACGCCCTTGAATACGCTAAAACGCTCAATATAGAAACAGCTTTCATGGGAGCAAGTGCCTTTTCACTTTCGAGCGGTTTTTCATGTGGCGACTATTATGAGGCAGAATTGAAACGTCTCATAACCAGGCGTGCGCACCATGTAGTTGTGTTGATGGACTCTACAAAGCTGGACGGCAGCATGCCATATACTTTTGCCAGACTCAGAGATATAAATGCATTTGTTACCGACAGCCCCCTGCCGGAAAAGTATATGAAAGCCATGCGGCAGGCACAAGTGGCAGTCCACTAGAATAAAGACGAATAGAAAAGATAGCAGGGTAGGGACGGCTCTCTGAGCTGTCCGTGGCAGATGGGATGTCAGACAAGTCGGGCAGGTCAGAAAGTGTGCGTTTGCGGCATAGAGTCGCGGTCCATGAATTAGAGAACTGTAACTCCATCAGCGGAAACAACAACGAGGTCTTCGATGCGTACTCCTCCAAGTTCGGAGTAGTAAAGCCCCGGTTCAACAGAAACAACCATACCTGTTTTCAGTCTGCCGCCGGATATGGACAGGCGCGGCTCCTCATGTATTTCAAGTCCTACGCCGTGACCGGTAGAATGGATAAAGCCCTGTGGAATTCCCTTATCATCTATAAAGGTTTCGAATCCGGCTTTTTCAAGTGCCTTTGAAGTTGCTTTGTGAACCGTTGAGCCGAAGATACCGTTGCGAATAGTGGCAAGTGCCTTTTTCTGTGCATCGTGCACTGCTTTATACATGCGCTTCTGTTCGGATGATGGTTTGCCATTCATGAAGGTTCGAGTCATGTCCCCCCAATATCCAGTTGTTAAATCTCGTGGAAAAATATCGCAAACTATCCATTCGCCTTCTTTTAGCGGACCGCTCCCGGCTTCATGCGGATTCGCACCCTGTGCGCCTCCTGCAACTATTGTTCCTTCATCGATACAGTTATTCGCCAGAACCACACTCCGGATAATTTCTTTTGCCCGTTCGGAAGTCAGGGGCTCGGAGTCTAGATAAAGAATACCATCTTTACCGGGAACTGCATCCCTGATAGCTTTTTCTACAGCTTTCATTGCTGCCTGGGCTGCTTTTTGTGTTTTTGCTATATGCGATATTTCATCAGGACGCTTGACCGCTCTTTTTTCTGAAAATGGACTTGCTGGAACTACATCAATAGTTATCCTGTGTTTTTCAAGCTCTTTTACAATGCCGACGGGAAATCTTTCTGCGACTTCCAAGCTTGTGACTTCGAATTTCTCCAGTAGAAAAAATAACGACGGTAAAAAATAGTGTCTCTTATCCGGTAATCGGTTGAGAGAAGATGGACACTCTACTTCACAGCGTTGCGCCTGTTCAATAGCTCTTCCGTATTCCATATCGGAAACTATTAAAAAAGTTGTTTCTGGAAGAACAAGGACATAAACATCATCAGGGGCGTCGAAAGACGTTGCGTACCTTATATCAGGGCAGTTTGCAGCCGTTCCAACTAGCAAATGCGGGGTTGTTAATTTCTTCATGAATGCAAGTATCTTAAAACTTGATAATTAAAGCAAATGTTTTGTTTTCAGAAAGTTATACATGAAGAAATTCTTTGACCGAATTCAAACAATAAATTCTTTATTTAACGGATTATGCAACATTCAGACAACAGAAATTTAAAAACACCTCTATTCGACAAGGTTTTATAAAGCATTGATTGTGAGCTGCTTGCAACAAATACTGTTTATAGTAATTGTATTTAGGACATGGAATATGGGATTAGTTTAATGCTTTGTATTTCAGTGCTTTATACAAAATGAATGTAATTTTAAAAGAGTTTTCAAATGTGTTTTTTAATTTGTTCAAATTTTAGTTTATAGTAAAACCACGCCAGATAAGGGTGTTAATAACTTGTTAATAACCTGGCAATTCTTTTATCTTGCCAGATAGCCCTATAATATGTGATTATCTGAGCGCTTTCGAATAGAAGGCATCCCGTGCAACGATGAGATGTGCAGGACTCGGTTGTACTTATGTCGTTTACGGGTTATTGTCGTGTCGCTGCTTATTTCAATCGTGCGACCGGACATTGTGGAGTTTTAATAATGCATCTTCAAATTTGGAATCAGGCTTTGACCAGGTTAAGGTCGTCACTTGACGGCGATGTTTTTTCACGTTGGATAGCTGTAATATCACCAGTTTCACTAAACGATTCAGTGCTTACTGTAGCAGTTGATAATGAAATGCTCAAAATGTGGGTAGAGAATAATTATCTGCCTTACATCATTGATGCTATTCGTATTGATTCGAAGGAAAAAATATCAGGAGTCCGTATTGAAGTTGATTCGGATTGCGTTTTTAATTACAACGATTATGATTCGGAAAATGTAACAGATTCATCTGATGGTGAAGATCGGGGTGCTGCGGCAACGACACACAATCGGATAAAATCCGCCTTGTCTCCCCGCCTTGGAATGGCACTTAATGCCAATTATACGTTTACAGATTTTATAATAGGTCCATCGAATAGCTTTGCGCATGCTGCTTCAATGGCAGTTGCATCTAATCCCGGTGGAACGTATAACCCGCTTTTTATTTATGGAGATACAGGCCTTGGTAAAACCCACATGATGCAAGCTGTGGGGCATAGTGTTCAATCACAGAATCCTAATGCAAGGGTATGCTACACTACTTCCGAAGCTTTACTTAATGATTTTATTGAATCTATCGGTACAAATACAGGGAATGAATTCAGAAAACGCTACAGAAGCTCTGATGTGCTTCTCATAGATGACATTCAGTTTCTTGCCGACAAAACGGGTATCCAGGAGGAGTTCTTCCATACGTTCAACACTCTTCAGAATGCCCACAAACAGATTATAATCACAAGCGATCGTCCGCCAAACAAAATCCAGGGTCTGGAAGCAAGGCTTGTATCGAGATTCCAGCAGGGTTTGACAACCCATATAGAAAAGCCTGATTTTGAAACACGGATGGCAATTCTGCGTCATAAGCAGCGCAACTCGTCGATTAAACTTGATGACTCGCTCCTGACTTTTATTGCTCAAAATGTGTGTTCAAATGTGAGACAGCTTGAAGGAGCAATTATAAGTGCCGTATCGTACGCCTCGCTTTCAAATGAGCCTTTGACGGTAGAACTGCTGCGAGAGGTCCTGAAAGATATTCTTGAGCTCGAGAAGCGTCCTGAATTAAGCTTCCATGATATACAACGTGTAGTTGCAGATGACTGGAGTTTACGCATGGCTGATATGACGAGCAGGGAGCGTACGCAAAGCGTGGCTCTGCCGCGTCAAATCGCCATGTTCCTATGTCGGGTTTTAACACACGGTTCGCTCTCTGAAATAGCAACGGCATTTGATAAAACGCATGCTACAGTAGTTCACGCCTGTAAAACTATTTACGGACGTATAGACACTGATGAAGAGTTGAGAAACAGGGTAGATACTATAGTAAAAAAGCTCGGTCGAAGTCCGTCCGAGCTTGCAGTATCTTCATCTGATTGATATTTTCTTTACTTTGCGGCTTTGATTGCATCCCATGCCGCTGTGTAAAGTTTGAGATTCTCCCCGACATCATCGATAACTTCTCCGCGCTCAATAGCACCTGGAGATGGCAGAATTGAGATCTTGTCTTCTTCGCTCATGAAAGGCACGGCGGCTGTATTGGGGCACCAGTAAGTTGTATATTCCATGTTGCGGGCGGCAATTTCCCCATCATGGAGAAATTCAATAAATTTATATGCCAGATCTTTCTCAGTTGCATCTTTGGGAATTACCATTTCGTCGCAACTGACCATGAACCCCTCTTTTGGTAGAAGAAAAGCAATATTTTCATCTTCAAGCTGCACCTGACCTATGTCACCATGGTAGCCATGAACCATAATAAACTCGCGGTTGGCTATTCCGTTTTTGTACTGTTCGTTTTCGAATTTGGCTATATTGGCTTTCCACTTGATGATTTCATCGCGCGCTTCAGCCAATTCTTCTTCATTTGAAGTGTTGGCACTGTAACCCTTGTATTTTAGCGCAGCGCCAAGCGTTTCACGCATATCATCGAGCAAGGTGATTCTGCCTTTCAGATCAATGCGCTTTTCAAAAACACCCCAGCTTTCTTCAAGTTCCTCAATAACATCTTTGCGATATGCGATTCCAGTGAAAGTTATCATGTATGGTACGCCATACGTCATATCCGGGTCGAGTGCCGTCTTTATGTATATGGGGTCAATGTTTTTTAAAGTGGATATTTTGTCTTTGTCTATTTTCTCTATAAGATCATTTTCCGCCAGCAGTTTCACCATATAGCTGCTGGGGAATATGAGGTCGTAACCCCTCGCCCCTGCCTGTATTTTGGCAAGCATAGCTTCGTTGGAGTTGAACACATCCACAATAACCCTGCAGTTGTACTGTTTTTCAAACTCAACGACTATTTCGGGGTCAATATATTCACTCCAGTTATATACATGTAAAACAGGTTCTTTGCTGCAGCAACCTGCTAGAGCAATTAATGAAATTCAAAATAAAAATAAGACTAACTTGCGCATTGCCTGCTCCTTCTCTTGTTTGTAATTTTGGGTTTCTGATTGTGATTTAAGGTTTATTTAAGAATTATCTCCACAACAGGTATCAAGATATCCGGTTGTATTATTGGAAGATGAATTGTGCAGCTATCGGAAGTTATGGCATACGTGCCGTATCCTTGTGTTTTTTCATGAAAACTGAGCTGGCTTCCATCATGCAATAACTGCGCATAACGTACCTTGCCTGCCAGTCCGGGCAGATGCAGATCAGCCGGCGACCATGAAAGAACATGAACGTATAAACGGTTCGTTTCGGGATTGTACGTGTAGCGGCAGTTTTTCGCCTCCTCGAATGGAGCAACCCCGCAACCATAGATGGAGCGGCTGCAGTACTTCATCCATTGCGCATAGCCATCAAGGCATTGCAGTGCGCGTGCGTCAAGAAAACCACGTCCGGTCGGTCCCACATTCATCAGCAGGTTGCCACCGCGTGATACATGGTTTATCAGCATTTCCACGCAAACTCTCGGAGTCTTCCAGGTTGATTCATCCCTGTGATATCCCCAGGAGCCGGAGAATGTCTGACATCCCTCCCAAACTGCCACATTGCCATCACTGTCCTTAATCGGCTCGCTGGGAGTGAATTGTTCCGGAGTTGTTACATCAGGCTCATAGGGGAGGTCGAGACGGTTGTTTACGATTATTTCCGGTTGGAGTTTGCATACAAGTTCAATAAGCTTCTCAGATTCCCAATCCTCATGCCCTTTGCCATCTTCTCCCGGATATGAAAAGTCGAACCACATGATATCAATAGTGCCATATTCTGTGAGCAGTTCTGTAACCTGATCTCTCATATACTGTGCGTAGCGCCTCATATCCCGACCCTCGTTAAGCTCCGCCTTATTAGGGGCATCGCGTTCCGGACTGTAACGATCTACCGTAAAGTCCGGATGGTGCCAATCAAGAAGAGAATAATAGAAGCCGATCTTTAAACCTTCGGCACGGAAAGCATCAACAATCTCTCTCAGAAGATCGCGTTTTGCCGGTGTGTTGGTTGCCTTGTAATCAGTATACCGGGAATCCCAGAGGCAAAATCCTTCATAGTGTTTTGAGGTGACTACCACGTACTTCATCCCGGCAGCTTTGGCGGCTGCCGCCCATTCTTTCGGGTTGAACAAATCAGGATCAAAGAGATCAAAGTATATCTGGTAGTCTTCTTTGGATATACGTTCCCTGTTGCGAATCCATTCATGACGTGCAGGCATCGCATATAAACCCCAGTGTATAAACATGCCGAAGCGGGCATCGGTGAACCACTGAGTACGTTTTGTTTTCTTTTTGGACATAATATTTATTCTCCTGACAAGGTGTTGTAAAACATGGTAAAGTTACTGAAGAAAAACTTCGGTTAAACAAATATGGCGCAATACTAACGTTTGACGAAACATACGTCAATATAAAAGAATTTTATAAGATTTCGCAAATACACCACGATTTACAGTAGCATTTTAAAGCAACAATATGCTAAGCTGTAAACTTGAATCTGTGATTCTATTCATTTTAATTTAGCGCATTTAAAAATCCGGAAATGAGTTTCTTCAAGAAGAAAAATAAGAAAAAAACTTCACCTGCCGCATGCCTCATACCGCAGTATGAGTCTAAGTTGAGGCAGGAACGGATGAGGAAGCGCCGACCTGAATATGTTTCAGATAACGCATCACCGGGCAAGCTGTATACGTATGTATCAGCAGGGAATATAGAATTGCCGGGAGTGGCTGATACGAAGCCGGTTTGCGAACGAAGTATCAGACCGGTAATCCTTATTGCCGCATTACTAGTTTTAATTTGGGTTTTATTTTAATAAAAAGGAGATTCTTAATATGAAATTATCGTTTACAACACTTGGATGTCATGAATGGGATTTAAACCGTATAATAAAGGGTGCCGCAGAATACGGCTACGAAGGCGTTGATTTCCGCGGTTACATGGGAGAAATGAAACTCTGGAAGGTGCCGGCTCTTTCCTCAGGTGCTGCCGAAACACTGGATATGTTTGCAGAGGCAGGGCTGGAAATCTCCTGCCTGAGCAGCGACGTCAAGATGTACGCAATGCCGGTCGACCGTGCAAAGTGGTTCGATGAAGTTTGCCGCTATGTGGAGCTGGCAAGTAACCTGGGAGTCAAGTATATCCGTGTCTTCGGAGGCGATACAGGAAGTGCTTCAATGGATGAAGCGCTCGATATTTCAGCGAAATTCCTGACAGAGGCAACTGCCGTGGCACGAGCGGCTGAAGTGGAGCTAGTAGTAGAAACGCACGATGCATGGGTAGACTCGGGCATGTTGATTGAAGCTTTTAAAGTAGCAGGTTTCCCGAAAGGTGCAAGCATATTATGGGACGTACATCATCCGTACAGAATGAATGGAGAGGATCCTGACCTGACATGGAAAAATATCGGATCGCTTGTAAAATACACGCATTGGAAAGATTCCTATCTTGAAGAAGTCGCCAAGGAGGGCGGAGGCACAGAATCTCGCACACAACTCTGCCTGATGGGGAAGGGAGATATACCATTGCGCCGGATTATGGAAATCCTTGTTGATGCCGGATATGACGGCTGGTACACGCTGGAATGGGAACGCAAATGGCATCCAGAGATAGACGCGCCGGAAGTCGCTTTCCCGCAGTACATAAAATATATGAAAGATCTGCTGTCGAAAATTTTAAAATGACGGAAGATGTTATTCTCAACGGTGCGTCTCTGACCATAGAAGAGATTTGCAGATGCACCGGCGGCATGTGGCAGAGTGCAGACTCTGCCACACGTGTTAATGGTGTTTTTACTGATACGCGCACGCCTTTGCCAGGAGCACTTTTTGCTGCCGTAAGAGGTCCTAATTTTGATGGACATAATTTTGTCCATGATGCAATCAGTGAAGGCGCCTGCGCCGTTCTTGCCGAGAAATCAGCAGGGATACCGGACGATATTCCGGCGGTACTTGTAGAAGATACTTTAGAAGCCCTGATTGCCCTTGCTGCTTATTGGCGGTCGACAGTTAATCCGAAAATTGTCGGCATAACAGGCAGTGTCGGCAAGACAACGACAAAGGAACTTACGGCCCACCTGCTGGGCTCTGTGGGCGCTACCGCAAAAACTTGTGGAAACTGGAATAATCTGCTGGGTCTTTCAAAGAGTCTGCTGGCAATGCCGCTGAAGTCAGATTACGGTGTATTCGAAATCGGCAGCAACCATCCCGGTGAAATCGGGGCACTTGCAGAACTGATGGAACCCGATTGTGCTATTGTCACAAATGTTGCCCCTTCTCATATTGAGTTTTTTTCCGATGAAACGGCAATTGCCGATGAGAAAGCTGACCTTATAAGGGCAGTTCCGGAGTCGGGATTTGTTGTGCTGGATGCCTGCTCTCCCTTTTTCTCTTACATGGTTGAGCAGGCAAACTGTCGCAT
>JAAZFF010000066.1 GCA_012511845.1 Lentisphaerota bacterium | reverse complement strand
TCCCCAGGCACATCTCCACAAATTTTTTCGAATTGAGCGATATGTTTTATCTTCTATCACGATCTCATTCCACCCCTCAAGTTCCTTTGACAGCGCAAATGACAGGCAATGTTTCCTGCAAAGCATGCAGTTATCACAAACACTGCCGGGCTCAATAAGAGGTGATGGCTCTACTGGCGCATCCGTAACAATTGTTACAAAGCGCTGCCGTGCTCCATACTCGGGAGTAATCGCCAGTCCGCTGTAGCCAAGTTCTGCCAAGCCGGCAGCAACTGCTGCATGACGATGTGACAGATCGGGGGCAAACTGATCAGTCAACTCTTTATAGCCCCTATAGCGCCAGATGTTGGAAGAAACAATAGGTAATGCCTTCCAACCGCGTTTTTCAAGAAAAAGTCCCATGCGATACGACATCTCATCCAATCTGGCATTCATATCGTACTGTATACTGTACGGACCTATAACCTGCGGATGTTCTCGTCCGCCCATTTCTATAGCAGCATCCGGATGGTGTACAGCCATTACTATAGTTCCCCTCGCCTCGGGCATCAAACCCTGAGGGCTCATTCTTTTCGGGGCATTTGCATATCTCGACTGATCAGCAAAGCCAATCAGGTCTGCATTAAGAAAATTCATCGCATAATCGCGAATTTCCATAGTTAGATTAGAATCGAATTCTGCATTAGTTGACATCTCTGCCTCTCTTTTGAAGTTTAAGATTCATTATTAATGAATGCTTTTCATTGTTAACGAAGCCGAGTATAGCGTAATTTATTTTTGAATGCAACAACTTATCCGGCAACTTGCAAATAAATTATTGAACTTTAACTTGCCAAAGTAAATGCCCCCACAGGGTTTAATGACTCTGTTCAGTGGCTATTAATACAAAAAAGAAAATGTTGCTTTACTTTACGCAACAATTGTGTTAAAAAATTTATATATTAAATGGATGTAGAAATTCAGGAGTACTAAATGAGCATGACCCTTCGCCAGTTGGCAGACAAAATAAATGTAGCCCCAAGCACTGTTTCCCGGGCTTTGTCGAATAATTCCGGAGTAAGCGAGGTGCGCGCCCGTGAAATTCGCCAACTTGCTGACAAGCTCGGATATCGCCCCAAACCTTTACGTCGGAGCATGAATAAGACCCTGGGGCTGCTGGTAAGCAGTGACTTTCCAAAGGAACCGGACGATACTTACCAATCTAATCTGATTGCAGCAGCCTTGGAGCAGGTTGGCAGAGCAGGTTGGCATTTACATTTTGAAGTCATACCACGGGGAAATAATCATTCCAAGCTTGTACGTGAAAATCGTGTTGACGGAGTGCTTCTATGTGGATTTCCTTCTCAGAAACTTTGCGATGAACTCTTGAAAATAAGAATGCCGGCTGTAGCCCTTGATGATCTGGCAATGCGCACGGGGTTATCCAGTGTTGTTGCTGATGTAAGTTTCGGAACCGAGCAAGTTGTAAAACGGCTCCGGGCAATGGGACATGAGCGAATTGCAATGATCGCGACTGCCGATGCTTTTCCTACAGTGGCAGCTCGCGTTGACGGGTACAGGAGGGCAATAGCTGACTTGCACCAGGAAGATGATCTGCTCGCTTTTGCAGGGTATTCCACGATTCAGCAGGGGCAAATTGCAACACGCCAGCTGATGGAACGATGCGAGCGCCCGACAGCTTTTATTTATGCAACAGATTGTCTTGCTGTGGGCGGAATGATAGAGTTCGGCAGAATGGGATTGCGTGTTCCTGAGGATGTCAGCATAGCAGGACATGACAACACATCACTTGCACGTGACATGGAACCGGCGCTTACAAGCGTCGATTTGCACTTGCCGCGCATGATAGATGTTGCAGTGAGCATGTTGCGTGAGCACATTGCAAGGGATTCAGATGAGGTGATGGAGCCTTTGCAGAAAAAAATTGAAGTTCAGACAATATGGAGAAACTCCTGCGGTCCGGCACCTCAATCAGATAGTTAACATGAGAATGCCATGCATTATGCGTAGCAATTCATCAAAAAAGAAAGAGGGACAAGCTGTTTTATAAAATCATCAATACCTTTAATTCAATGCGTAAAGACGATAATTCAAAGAGATTTCAAATGAAGTGCAAAATATTTTTCCCATTATCGCCTCTCATTGTATTGTGCTTTATTTTATATACCCCGATTGCTACAGGGCATACAGCTGTAAATAATGCATATGCAGGAATTGATTTTTATAATGATCATGTACGGTTGCTTGATGCTGCAGGCACTCCGCTGATCCGGGCAGGTTCAATTTATTTTAGCTGGTCTCCACAGGTAGCCGTACCGACAAATGCTGTAAAACTCGATGCCACATCTTTACGTGTTGATTATCGTATCGACAGGGATGATACTGAACGAGTTTGTGCCTCTGCCAAGTTCAAACTTGATGGACGTAAAATCATAATTTCTCACGAAATCTTTGCACCCGAAGATGTCAAGACCGGCGGTATCATGTATGAATTGCTCCCATTAGGAAAAACAAAGAAACAGACCATATACAAATCGGGGCTCTGGACACGCAATGCGGACGGTGGCGTAC
>JAAZFF010000065.1 GCA_012511845.1 Lentisphaerota bacterium | reverse complement strand
CTGCAAATCTGTGTGCTTCATCCCTTAGACGCATAAGCACTTTAAGCGCTTCGCTTTCTCTGGGCAGTACGATGGAATGCTTGTCGGGTTTATCAATAACGATTTCTTCCAGCCTTTCTGCCAGACCGATCACCGGCAGTTCTTCCATGCCCATTACTGCAAGTTCATCACGGGCAGAGCGTAATTGTGTTATGCCTCCATCTACTACTACCAAATCAGGAAGCCTGGAGTTTTCCTTTTTTAGGCGAGAGTAACGCCGATGCACCACTTCTGCCATGCTGGCGGTGTCATCAATGCCCTGAACAGTTTTGATCCTGAATCGTCTGTACCGTTGCGGCATGGGAACTCCATCAACAGCAGCAACCATGGAACCTACCGTGAAAGTACCGCTGATATGAGAAATATCAAATCCTTCAATAAGTTGCGGAGTTGTTGGCAGACCGAGAATTTCTGCCAATTCTTTGCAGCCTTCCATGGCTTTTTCACGCTTCATAGAGGGGGTGGAAACTTCGCGTGCACGCTGGCGTACCATTTCTCTTATTGCATGTATCGTATCCCTGATTTGTGCAGCACGTTCAAAATTCAGTTCAGCAACGGCATTTGCCATTTCCTGATTTAAATTCTCCATTTCCTCAGCATTGCCGTTCCGTATGAACTCACAGGCAAGTTCAAACTGTTTTCTATAGTCTTCTTCAGTTATAGTACCAATGCAGGGAGCCGAGCATTGGGCGATCCTGTCATTATGGCAGTGCTTGTGTTCATCTTCACCGGGATTTGCATACGGACATTTTCTGATGCCGTATCTGCGCTCGACAAAGTCCTTTACGATCCGTACAACCGATGAAGAGGGGAATGGACCGAAATACTCATTCCCATCATTGCGGACTATTCTGCACTCAACAAACCTCGGGAACGGATGATGTGTTTCTGCACGTATTGCAAGGTATCGTTTGTCATCCCGGAAAACGACATTGAATCGCGGCTTGTAATCCTTTATAAGGCGTCCCTCTGTCAACAATGCTTCAGCCTCATTGCGCACAGCAATATGGTCAAGATCTGCCACGCTGTTTATAAGGCTCCGCAATTTGGGTGAAGCTTTACGCAGTGTTGACTCCCTGAAGTAACTTTGAACACGCTTTCGCAAAGAAACGGCTTTTCCCACATATATGATACGCCCATTGCGATCTCGAAACAGGTAGCATCCCGGCTTATTGGGAAGGTGGCGTATTTTTTCGCGAAGCGTCTCTTTGAAGTCACTCATAGATGATTTTAGCCGGGCTCTTTTTCTACGCGCCTTATCCAGTCGTCCAAAACACCTTCAAGAGTTTCCCGAAGTGAGTATTTACGTTCCCAGCCAAGTGCTTTCAAACGGGAATTATCACCAAGTAACAGCGGTTCATCAGAGTGACGAAGCAGGCTTTTGCTCTGCTGTATTTCTACGTCCACACCTGCAATATCAAGCAGCATATCGAGTACTTCCTGTATAGTCGGTGCAACTCCTGTGCAAATATTGACAGGAGTACCGGGTATTCCTTTTTCCAAAAGGGTCAACATCCCGTCAACACCATCACGCACATCAATAAAGTCACGGGCAGTATCGAGCCTGCCTGTCTGCATAACAGGCTTTATCCTTTTAGTTTTTATCAAAGCTATTTGGCGAGCAAAATTTTGGATAGCTGTTGCGGGGGGATGCCCTGTTCCAACATGAATGAACATTCTGGGGAGATATATCGGCATGTTGTAATTTTTGAAAAACTGATATCCCATGCATTCTGATGCAACTTTTGTTACGCCATACGGTGTTATGGGTTTAAGGGGCATATCTTCTACGAGCGGACAATCTTCCGGTTTAACATCGCCATATTCGGCACTGCTGCATGCCAGTAGCAATTTTGCTTCAGGGCACGAATCGTGGGCTGCTGCCAAAACGTTATGTGTGCCTTCTATATTAACGAGATATGTGTAGTGTTCAGCCTCCCAGGATGTACCGTTAAATGCCTGGGCTGCCATATTTACTATCAAATCAGGTTTTTCCTTTGAGAAAAGCTTTTGCAAACTTTGGCGATCAAGTATATCGCAACCGACAAACCGGTAGGATCGCTGAACGATTTGGCGTCCCATCGCTGTATTGCGCGATACTCCCAACACATCCCAACCGGACTCGATCAGCCTTGTTAGAAAACATCCTCCCACCATCCCGGTGGCTCCCAGTACAATAGCTTTTTTCATGAATAGTTTCCCTTTGCAGAAATTTGTCAATATTTTAGCATAAAGCCGTTTGATAAGTCTATTTATCAAAAAATCGGGTCAGCAACCCGGCAGGCAGGGAGATCGTACACGTTTACAGCGGAGCGGTACACGTTTTTCGTACACGATCATGAAAGTGGTGAAGTCGTATACGAGTGCTTGAACGTGAACGAGAACGATTATGCAATCATACAAGCCAAACCCGAGCTGACGCTCAGGGCCCCCAGGCTCAGCAACTACGATGCGAGTACAGAGCCTCGCGGTCCCAGCGCCCTACCTTTGCCCATCCCAACTTTTCGTGAAGTTTCGTGTGGTTCGTGGTTAAATATTTCCAGCGGTTTCGGTGCACCGAGCCCCTCGTACATGTTCACAGCGGAGCGGTACACGTTTTCCGTACTCGAGGATGAGAATACGAGGATTAAATCGTGTAAGGGTACGTGAACGAGAACGATTATGCAATCATACAAGCCAAACCCGAGCTGACGCTCAGGGTTCCCAGGCTCTGCAACTACGATGCGAGTACAGAGCCTCGCGGTCCCAGCGCCCTACCTTTGCACGGCAAGCCGTGCAGTGATCAGCGGGCAGTGGGCAGTGGACAGATGCGGAGGCTACACTGCCACGATGCGAGTACAGAGCCTCGCGGTCCCAGCGCCCTACCTTTGCTCATCCCAACTTTTCGTGAAGTTTCGTGTGGTTCGTGGTTAAATATTTCCGGCGGTTTGCGGCTTGCCCCGGCGTAGGATTCGAAGCCGGGAGAAACCAGCCCTACCTGCGGCGCAAGAGAAAACTGCCCACTGCCCACTGCCCACTCTTTTGAGCTTTATGAAGCCTCATTCGGCTTCTAAAAAAGCCAATTCAGAAGCGGCCTGCTCCCATAACGTATTAACAGATTCCAGCTCTTTTTGTATTTCAGATAATCTTCTGTTTATGCTTTCAAAATCCGGTTTGTCATCGCCTTCAAGTGAGAGTCTTTCTACAAGCTGCCCCTGTTCTTCTTCAAGTTGGATAATTCGCTTTTCGGATGCTGCAACCCTGCGCTTGAGAGAATTGATTAGCGGTTTGATTTTTTCTCTCTCCATCGCACGTTGCCTGCGAATTTCTTTCCTGCTTAAAACTTTTTTGTCGTTTACAGTTTTAGAGGAATTGTCTGTCGGTTCTGTCTTTATACCAGATGATGTTTGTTGCAACGATGGGTCAGGAGCTGTTCTTTTATTCTGAAATGCAAGGAAGTCATCGTATCCACCAAGAAACTTTCTGACGTTTCCGTTTGAAACTTCTATAATGTTGTGTGCTACGGTTCTTACGAATTCAACATCATGACTGACAATTATTACAGTACCTTCATATTTGACGAGTTCTTCTTCAAGGGCGCGTCGCCCATTGATATCCAGGTGTGTTGTCGGCTCGTCGAGAATAAGCAAGTTTGCTTTAGCAGCATAAATCCGGGCAAAAGCCAGGCGGATTTTTTCTCCCCCGCTTAGAACTCCCGCTGTTTTAAACGCATCATCTCCGCTGAAACCAAACGATCCCAATAAATTGCGTGCCGTTGCCTCTGTCAGCGTTCCATCCTCCATTCGCACTGCATTTATCAAGGAGCGTTCGGGAGGAATAGTTTCGGAGATGTCCTGGGATACATAACCGGGTACAACTTTATGTCCCAGAATAATTTCACCTTCCGTTGGGTCTAAAACTTTAGAGAAAAGCCGTGATAACGTTGTTTTTCCCATGCCGTTAAAACCAACGAGTGCCAGCTGCTCACCGCGTCCTACCTGAAATGAGACATTGCGGAAAACCCAGTGTGAACCATCGTATGAAAAGCCGACATCTTTTATATTAAGGGCTGTAGTTCCACTGTGCTGAAACTCCGGCAAGCGTATTTTTCCTGCTGTTGTAGCTTCCCGGGGCACAACAATCTCTTCCATTTTTTCCAGCATTTTAATCCTGGATTGCACTTGAGCCGCCTTGGTAGGCGTATACCGAAATGTGTCGATAAATCTTTGAGTCTGTTCGCGCAATCTGTCCTGATTACGCCTGGCTGCCACCAATGCTTCGTGACGCTGAGTGCGTTCCTTCAAGTAGAAATCATATCCTCCGTTATAACGGGTGACTGTTTGACCGTCTACTTCGAGCGTTACATT
>JAAZFF010000064.1 GCA_012511845.1 Lentisphaerota bacterium | reverse complement strand
GTGATAACGGGTGTTTCCGGCTCAGGCAAATCGTCCCTTGCTTTCGACACGCTTTTTGCTGAAGGGCAGCGCAGGTATCTGGAAAGTCTCCCCGCCTATACCAGACAGTTTCTCGATAAACTCGATCGTCCGGATGTAGATTCTGTACAGGGACTTTCTCCTGCCATAGCGATAGAGCAACATTCATCAGAGCCCGGACCGCGTTCTACGCTTGCCACAGCAACTGAGTTGCACGATTATCTGCGCCTTCTTTTTGCTACCATAGGCGTTCCTCATTGTCCGAAATGCGGAAAAGTAGTTGAATCTACAAGCGCAGAAAAAGTTGTTGAGAAACTTCTTGATTCTCCCGATGGAACAAAGATCACAATACTTGCATCGATATTAAACAAAACGGCACCGCTGATCAAAAAGAAGTTTAATGCGGTTATTTCCGAGGCTGAGCGTGCTGGTTTTGTGCGAGTGCGCATTAACGGCAATATATTTCCGGTAGATGATATACCTGATCTCGGCGATGAAGGGACATTGACAGTTGAAGCTGTTGTTGATCGCATCGTTGTAAAACCGGAAATCAGGCGCCGTATCACAGATTCCGTAGAACTGGCAATGGAGCGCACGGGTGGATCTATACGAATTTTGCGCCAGCGCCCCGGTGAAGAAGAGGTCCTTGAAAATTATAGCGAACGCTTTGAATGTCCGGATTGCAATGTTTCATTCGACAAGCTGGAACCTGCAAGTTTTTCCTTCAACAGCTATAAAGGAGCCTGCCCTGCCTGTGAAGGTCTTGGAAAAGAAGCCTATTTTGATTTAAGTCTGATTATCCCTGATAAGTCATTGTCTTTGGCAAATGGAGCCATTGCTCCCTGGAGACGTGGTCCGAAGCGTCTTATAGCATCGTTTAATATGGCGTTAAAATCTGTTGCCGCGTGGCAGGGTGCAGACACTGCCACACCGTGGCGAGATTTGCCGGAAAATATGCGCCGGATAATTCTGTACGGCTCGGGAGACGAGGAGTTCCCGATCACGAGGGTTGTGCGCGGAAGTGTACGCAGGTCAAAGCAGAAGCTTGAGGGTGTTTTACCCAATCTGGAAAGACGCCTTCGTGAAAGCGACTCTGAAGGAATGAAGGCGATTCTGCGCAGCTATATGTCGCGCCGTATCTGCAGGGGTTGCGGCGGGCGTCGCATGAAACCGGAGATTCTGGCATGTACGATTTCGCATAATAACGGAACGGAGATGAATATTGCTGATTTGCTTGCTCTGTCTGTTGGAGATTTGCGAGAGTGGCTATCAACGATAGAGCTTCCCGGTCTGATAAAGGTTGTGGCAGGCAACATTGTAGCCGGGCTTGTAGAGCGCCTTGATTTTCTTGTAAATGTAGGTCTCGGCTATCTGGCGGGGGATCGCGAGAGCTCTACTTTGTCTGGCGGAGAAATGCAGCGTATCAGGCTTGCAGCACAAATAGGGCAGGGGCTCTCCGGCGTCATGTACGTGCTTGATGAACCCACTATCGGATTGCATCCCTATGATAACGCAATGCTTATTTCAATGTTGAGGAAGCTGCAGCAGCGGGGCAATACGCTGATAGTAGTTGAGCATGATGAAACCATGATAAGGGAAGCAGATTGCGTGATTGACATCGGTCCGGATGCCGGACGTGACGGAGGAAGTGTTGTGTTCGCCGGAACGCTGCCGGATTTGCTGAAATGCGATACTTCGCTGACGGCTCATTTTTTGAACGGCCGGGAAAAATCCTTTGTTCCGGAAAGGCGAGAGCCGGATGGGCGTTTTCTTGTTGTACGAAACGCCGTGAAGCATAATTTGAACGGCGTCTGTGCCGAAATTCCCATGGGCTGCATAACTGTAGTTACCGGAGTATCAGGTTCCGGAAAATCATCTCTCATTGATGATGTTTTCTGTGCAAATATGAAGAGGTATCTTGCTACTGCACGCAGCAGGCGTGAAGAGTTTGAGTTTGCTGACTGTGATTCAATAGACGGCGCTGAGATGGTTGATAAAATAATTGTTATCGATAAATCTCCGATTGGGCGTTCAACGCGCAGTAATGCCCTTACTTATACCGGTGCTTTCGATGTTATCCGGAAGCTGTTTGCGTCTACGCCAGCTGCCAGGGCTAGAGGGTTTAATGTGGGCAGTTTCAGTTTCAATGTAAAGGGCGGTAG
>JAAZFF010000063.1 GCA_012511845.1 Lentisphaerota bacterium | reverse complement strand
GTCTGCTCCCGTGCGCAGTGTGAAGACCCTGCCGCCGCATGAGGCGGAAAGAGATGCTGCGAGTCCCGGTTCTTCAGCCTTATTATATTTTACAGTTACGCCGATAAAGTGAGCCAATACGAAAATTTCATTTCGTCCTTCCTTCAAAAAAGGACTTACATCGTATTCGTCAACATACACGACCGGTTTGCGAAAATGAGCAGGTCCTGCGTTTACGAATCTTCCGTTAATGTAGAGCTTGTATTTGGTGTCGGCAAAAATCTTTAATTGTGCTGTAGCGGGTATGGAGGGGAGTTCCAGAACTCCAAGGGCGGAAACAAATTGGTTTTTCCGTTTCTCCGGCATCCATATCCATCGGACTTCAGGGTCAAAGGAAAAGGCGTTGCAGTCTTTTTTCATTACATATTCTCCGATACAAAAAGATTTCAGCATAAGTTTGCTGGGCATATAATACAGTCACCGTGTAAAAAGAACAACAGCGATATCAAAATTCAGCCATCACAGCATCAGCCACTTCCATGCCACGCGGTGTAAGCGCGTATGTCCCCGATTCAAGCAATTCTACAACACCGATCTTTTCCAGTCGCCTGAAAGTCTCAAGCCTCTCGCGTCCAAGTGCTGTGGCAGAGTCTGCACTCTGCCCCTCGGCGAGACGGAGCCGTGTTGTGAATCTTTCAAGGTCATCCTCTTCCCTGCTGAGAGTTTCAATTTGTGCCGGCGGCAACACCCCTGATTCCAGAGCCTCACGCCACCTTTGCAAATCCGGATAGTTCAAACGGCGTACAGTGCCCTCGCGCGTTGCCGCTGCGGGTCCTATGCCGACATAATCTTCACCACGCCATACTCCGAGATTGTGCCGGCACTCGAAACCTTCGAATGCGTAATTCGAAATTTCATAACGCCTCATCCCGGCGTGGCAGAGTGCAGACTCTGCCACTGCGAGCTGCTCCAGAACTTCATCATCCGGGAGCGGATGGACTGTTCCTGTGGCAACATCGTGCGCAAGCGGCGTTCCCTCTTCAATCGACAGTGCGTACACGGAAATATGCTTCGGGGAAAGGGTCAGCGCCTGCTCCAGGGAATGGCGAAGCGAGTCGCTGTCAAATCCGGGAACAGCAGCGATTAAATCCAGGCTTATATTTGAAAATCCGGCGTGGCAGAGTGTAGACACTGCCCTAGAGATATCGGAAGCGCGGTGACGGCGTCCCAGAAAAGAAAGGCAGGCATTATCAAACGACTGCGCCCCCATGCTGACCCTTGTTACACCGCAGGAAAACATTGCCTGAGCCAATTCCGGAGTAACATCGGCGGGATTCAGCTCCATAGTTATTTCTGCGCCCGGCTGCGGATGTGGCAGATTCTTGAAAAGGGCGGATATGCCGCCGGCTCCAAGCTGTGATGGAGTTCCTCCGCCGAGGTAAATAGTTTTGGGGGACACATCTGCTTTGTCGCGCAGTTGGATTTCAGTCTGTAAAAGTTTTGGGAAATCAGAATTGATAAATCCGTGATCTGCCGACTCGGAATAGAAGCCGCAGTAATTGCATCTGGAAATGCAGAAGGGGATGTGGATATATAAATTCATTGAAATGCGATGGAGTCATGTTAGCAAAAATATCCGTTGCCATGCAATAATATCAGCGGGTACCTTTACGATCTCCCGGCAAGCCGGCCAGTGATCAGTGGGCAGAGCTTGTGAGGCGGAAATGTAGGATAGGCATTCTTGCCTGTCCCTGGTTGCTGAGTGGCATGTGGGCAATTTCAATGCGGTCAATAGGGTCAATAAGGTCAAAATGCTCCCGATCGGCTACCCGCTGCCCACTGATCACTGATCACTTTCTTCAGGGCGAAGCTGTGCTGAGCCGTGAGGATGCAGGTACGGAGCCCTGCGGTCCCAGCTACCCACTGCCCACTACCCACTGATCACTTTCTTCAGGGCGAAGCTATGCTGAGCCGTGAGGATGCAGGTACGGAGCCCTGCGGTCCCAGCTACCCACTGCCCACTGATCACTGATCACTTTCTTCTGTCGAAAAAATCGATAAATCGAGTTTTTCTGTTTGGTTTGTTCTGGTATTGATGGTAGAATAATGCTGTTATGGCGACAATTGTAGGTGATTACAAACTTCTGGAAAAGATTGGTGCCGGTGGCATGGGCGAAGTATGGCATGCGGAGAATATCCATACTCGTGTTGTTTGTGCCATCAAGCTGCTGCCTCAAGAGGCGGCGACAGACGGCAATTTTGTAGCGCGTTTTTTTGATGAAGGACGTCTGATGCAGACTCTCGAGCATCGGCATATCGTGCGGGTGCATCATGTGGGGCACGACTCCGAATCAGGACGATATTATCTGGTCATGGATTTTGTTGCGGGAGCCGATGGAAAATCGCAGTCGCTGCACGATCTGCTGAAAGCATCACCCCGGAACCGTCTTGAAGAAGCCGATGTGCGACGCTGGTCGCGTCAGGTTGCAGAGGCACTGGCTTATGCTCACGAGCAGGGAGTGATACATCGCGACATAAAACCTGCCAATATTCTCATAGACAGTAACGGCAATGCCAGGGTGACTGATTTTGGTCTTGCCAAAGCGATAGGTGAAGAGTATCTCCAGAGCCAGATCCACATGAGCATTGCCCACTCGATGTCCCGCCGCTCGCTCAACACTATGCATACGGAGGGTGCAACGGCACCGGCAGGGCGTGCTTCTCCGAAGCTGACGCAAGGTAAATCGTTACCTGAACTCTCAATTGGTGATGAACCCACTCTGGACAGTGACCGCCAAAGCGGAGGACGTTCATCTGCCGATGCACTCCTCGGTACGTATGACTATATGTCACCGGAGCAGCGCGGCGATATCAATGTGCCTGTTTCACCTGCCAGCGACATCTACGCCTTCGGTGTTATGCTGTACCGCCTGCTGACGGGAAGAAGACCAACGGGGCGCGCAAAAGCGGTCAGTGAAGTTGTAAAGGGTCTTTCTTCCCGTTGGAATCCGGTTATAGACCGCTGCCTGGAACATGATCCCAAAGATCGCTTTTCGGATGGTACGGAGTTGCTGGCGGGGTTGGGGATTAAACAACGCGGAGAGGCGGAGAACGCGGGGAGGAAGTGGCTAAAAGGCGTTGTGTATTTGGTGTTGGCGGCTGGGCTGACCTGGGGGGGCTACAAAGCGTGGCAGGCTAATCCTGAAAAAGACACAATACCGCCTGTATCGACTGAAACACAGGTTGTTTCTCCTCAGGGCACGAACGGGATGGAATTGGTAAAGTTCAGCTTGAGCTGTCAGCCGACTGGCACCAAGGTGATTCTTTATGCAGGTACACGATTTGTTGCCGAAGGAACAGTAGCAAAAGATGGATACAGCCTGGAAATAGCTCCTGGAGAATATACTCTTGATTTGACTCATGCCGGCTATACTCCTTTGCAAAAGGACATCGTTATATCTGCGCAGAACAGTTCTTTTTCTGAACGGTTAACTGTCTTGCGAGGAGAGCTGAATATAATAACAACCCCCGGGGCAAAAATAGTCATTACCGATTCGGATGGCAAACGAACAGATTTGGGGAAATCGGATGCCGGCGGCAGATATAATATCGGGACACTCCCGGAAGGCAGATACACGCTGGAACTCAGCCTCAGGGATTATGCTGCCGGTGTAGAAGAAGTTCAGATAATCAGCGGACGTCCTGCCCAGGTGCGCAAGACCCTGACAGGTCTCCCCGGCTCTGTCCAGATAAGCTGCGCCCGCGATGCGGCGGTACTTGATGTTTCCGGCAGGGAAATAGGTCGTACAAACAAGCGCATTACCGGGCTGGCAGCTGGAGAGCATAATTTGAGCGTTTTCACACCGGGCTTCCGCAGAGAGACTGTTACGCTGAACATCCCGCCAAACGGTCATGTTTCAGAGCAGGTCAGTCTGGTGGCAGAAAGCGGCGCAGTCAAAATAGATGTATCGGCAAGTGGAACAGCCGGAGCTTACCTGGAAAAGACGGAGAAACGGCTGAAAATCGGCGATGCCCCATCAAAGAGGATTACCAGGTTGCCGCATACAGAAGAAGGACTCCCGTGTGAAAGGCTTGAATTTACCTTTGAAGCAGTCGGCTTTGTAGCGAAAAAGCAGAGTGTAAAAATCGAGGACGGCAAGACAGCGACTGTCCTGTTTGAACTTGTACCGGACAAAGCGAGCCTTACGTTGAACTCCAATGTTCGGAATGCTGAAGTTTATTCCAAAACCGGTGAGCGACTTGGAAAGGCAGGCGAGAAACTTGCTGTCGAGTCACTGACTCCGCTTTCACTGATTGTAAAAGCTGCGGGGTACAGCGAAGTGGAAATCCAGGTTGCAGCGCTTGAACCGGGAAAAGAGGGTCGCATGACCGTGACGCTGGAGGAGCATAAGGAACCGAAAGCCGGTGAAACGCGTGTGGTTGACTTGGGCGGCGGCGTGAAGCTTGAGTTGGTCCCGGTGGCGCCGGGGAGTTTCCGGACTGGATCGGATGACGGCGATAGTAATGAAAAACCAGTCCGTACTGTGAAGATCACGCGTGGCTACTGGCTGGGGAAGACGGAGGTAACGCAGGCACAGTGGCGTTCCATAATGGGCGACAATCCAAGTTACTTCAAGGGCGACAACTTGCCCGTGGAAAGGGTCTCATGGAACCAGTGTGTGGAGTTTTGCGATAAGTTGACCGAGCTGGAGCGCCGCGCCGGGCGTTTGCCGGAGGGGTATGTCTATCGCTTGCCGACCGAGGCGGAGTGGGAGTTCGCCGCCCGTGGCGGGACAAAGAGCCGCGGCTATAGCTACAGCGGCAGCGAGAACCTTGACACTGTGGCGTGGTACAGCAGCAATAGTGACAGCAAAACCCATGTCATGGGGACCAAGGCACCTAATGAGTTGGGTTTGCACGATATGAGCGGCAACGTCTGGGAGTGGTGCCACGACTGGTATCAGGACAGTTATAACGGTTTGACAAGTAGCGATCCTTCAGGGCCGCGTACAGGCTCGTGCCGCGTGGCCCGCGGCGGCAGTTGGGTCAACGTCGCTTCGTACTGCCGTGTTGCCGGCCGCCGCGGCTGGCCCCCGTCGCTCACGCACCGCAACCACGGGTTTCGCGTGTCCCTCGCGCCTTCAGTTCAATGAGAGCATCCGGTCCACTTTCCTTGAGCTGGCGGCGTGGCGAGGCGGTGGCGCGGGCGTGGGCGGCGGATGCCGCCCTGAGCGGAGCGAGAGCCGCGCCACCGCCACGACGTGCCGCTGGGGGTGCAGGGGGCATGGCCCCCTGCCGACGTGATTTTTTTTGGAGATAGAGAAAATGCGATTTAAAACTTTTACTGTTTCAGTCGGCGACCCGGGCGGTTGCGAAGAAATGAACCGTTTTTTAGCGGGGCATCGTGTGTTGACGGTACAGCGTGAATTTATCCAGAACGGTCGGGAGAGCTGCTGGGCTTTTTGCATAGAGTATCTTGAGGCGGCACCCAGCTCAGCCTATGCCGGAACCCGCCGGGAGAAGGTGGATTACAAGGAGGTGCTGCCACCAGCGCAATTTGCCGTTTTTTCGCGGTTGCGGGAGTGTCGCAAGCGATTGGCGGCGCAGGAGGGTCTTCCGGCCTTTGCAGTGTGTACGGACGAGCAACTCGCAGCAATCTCACGGTTGGAGCAACTGACTATGGCAAGCCTAAAGAGCATTAAGGGCATTGGTGATGCCAAAGCGGCCAGATATGGTGAGGCTTTAATTCAGTCTTTTGCCGGATCGGTTGCTAAGGAAACTGAGAAGATTGCGGCGGAAAAAGAGGGTAAACAGCAGAAGTGAAGCGGGTGGGGAATCTCTATGATGCGATTGCAGGCCATGATAATCTGCGGCTTGCTTTCTGGAAGGCGCGGCGTGGCAAAGACGGCAAGCCGGAGGTGGAGGCTTACAGGCTGAATTTGGTGGATGAGCTTTGCGAATTACGTGTTCGTTTGCTTGCGGAAACTTGTGTGATAGGGAATTATCACTACTTTACAATTTATGATCCCAAAGAGCGTTTGATTTGTGCCGCTGACTTTCGCGAACGTGTGCTGCACCACGCTATCATCAATGTCTGTGAGCCTGTCTTTGAGCGTTACCAGGTTTTCGACAGCTTTGCCAGCAGAAGAGGCAGGGGTCTGCATGCCTGCCTTGAACGAGCCAAAAAACATACGCGTCGTTATGCCTGGTACTTGAAGCTCGATGTGCGCAAGTATTTTGACAGTATGCCGCATGTGCTGCCTAAGGGTTGTTTGTGCAGAAGATTTAAAGATAACAGGCTGCTTGGTTTGTTTGACAAAATTATAGATAGTTATGCAGTTTCACCCCGGCATGGCATTCCTATTGGCAATCTTGCCAGTCAATATTTTGCCAATGACTACCTGGCAGTGATGGATCACTGGCTGCTGGAACAGGTTCGGGTGCCCGGCTATATCCGCTACATGGACGACTTTGTAATATGGCATAATGAGAAAAAAGCTTTAAATGAAATCGAGCGTGAGGTGCGCACCTTCTGTCTGAAACAGCTTGGACTGGAATTGAAGCCACCCTGTCTTAATCGTACTTTTACAGGTGTTACCATGCTTGGCTACCGTGTTTTTCCTGATCGGGTGCGACTGGCGGCGCGCAGTCGTAAACGCTTTGCCGACAAATTGGCGTTATTTTGGCACAAACTGCAGAAAGGAGAGTGGGGAGAAGATGAATTTGCTGCGCACGTGCTGCCGCTAACATCGTATGTCAGGTATGCAGAGAGTGCCGGGTTCAGAAATGCTATAATGAAAACTATTGGGTGCAGTCCATAGGCTCGAACCGCGTGAACCGCGGCGGCAGTTGGAACAACGACGCTTCGAACTGCCGTGTTGCCAACCGCAACAACTGGAACCCGTCGAACACGAACAACAACCTCGGGTTTCGCGTGTCCCTCGCGCCTTCAGCTCAAGGAAGTGGATGGATGTCCTTCATTGAACCGGACTGCCTCCTGCCCCTTGGATGTGCCACCAGGTATGCCAAGGGCAAAGAGACGCAGCGCCCCGCCGGTGCTGGTAGGTGTACTGTTGTGTATGCTGAACGTTCCGGCGGGGATTTTGGAAGCCAGTGGTCAGAAATCATGGATGGCGTTGGGTGTTGGGGATAGAAACAACGCGGAGGTGCGGAGTTCGCGGAGAATTTTCTGAAGGGCGAAGCTGTGCTGAGCCGTCGGATGCAGGTACGGAGCCCTGCGGTCCCAGCTACCCGCTACCCACTATCCACTGATCACTTTCTTCAGGGCGAATGTCCTCATGAGCCGTGAGGAGGGGAACGAATTAAGAACCGTGAAAAGTGTGAAAGGCACAAAAAAGGGGGAATGACAAAACTTTAATATCGTTCGTGTGATTCGTGTGGTTAGTGGTTATATAAAAATCTAATCACGCAAAGGGGGCAAGGTAGGGACGGCTCTCAGAGCGGTCCGCACATCATTTTGTTTATTAGGCATGCCCCTCAACCAATAACGATTCTCGGCGGTTTGTCACGGCGTAGTTGACGGACGAAGCCGGGAGAAACTCGCCAGCCCCTTCGGGCAGTGGACAGTAGTTAGTGGAAAGTAGGCAGTTTCTAAGCAGGCGCATATTTTCTCACGCGGAGATGCAGAGGCTAAGCAGCCGCGATGCGAGTACGGAGCCTCGCGTTCCCAGTGCTCAGCAGGCGCATATTTTCTCACGCAGAGATGCGGAGACGCAGAGGCTAAGCAGCCGCAATGCGAGTACGGAGCCTTGCGATCCCAGTGCTCAGCAGGCGCATATTTTCTCATGCAGAGACGCGGAGATGCAGAGGCTAAGCAGCCGCGATGCGAGTACGGAGCCTCGCGTTCCCAGTGCTCAGCAGGCTTCGGCAACGATAACGGTAGCGATATCGATCCAGTTCCTGATCGGCTACCCACTGTCCACTGATCACTGCCCGGCTTGCCGGGCTGCGCCATTTGGTAAAAATAACAAACGTAAACAAACGTAAACAAAAATAATTAAAATAAATAGAAAATAATAGTTGACAAGAAAACGTAAATAATATAAAAATAGTGTCATTGAAAGGAATGTAATAAAATGACAACGGAAAAAAGCCATTACAGTCTGGAGGAAGTGGCAACGATGCTGGGGGTCACTTACCAGTTGATTTACAGACTTGTGAGGAGCGGCGAGCTTCCGGCAATTCGTTTGGGCAAGCTGTATCGCGTCTCAAAGCAGGATTTGGAAAAGTATCTTGAAGGAGCCAGGGCGACAGCAGTTGGAGTAGACTGCGGAGCTTGCGGCAGGCACTATAACAGCCGTCTTTCTGCGCAGCATGCTTGCGAGGTGTGTGATGCGCCGATCTGCAATGATTGCTGGCAGCGCAATGCGTTACGCAGGTGCGCCGCGCACATGGAAGAAGTTTCAAAAAAGAAATGACAATATTGCTTAAAATCATATATAATCGTAAAAAAGGAGAATGATCATGGGCCTGTTCTCAGATAAATGTACAGCATTGATAGATTCAGCCACGGGCAGGGCGTTGACAGGGTCGGCACTTGAAAATGCGCGCAAGGAGCGTAAATGGCCGCGATGTGGTGCAAGGGTAAGCAAGAAGGCACGCTTTTGCAGTTCATGCGGCTGGGTGGCACCGGGAGGCTGGTGGCGCTGTCCGGGTTGTAATAAATGGGTTGGAAATGAGTCAAATTACTGCTGGAACTGCAACCAGCCGATGCATCCGGAATCGCGGCTGGATCTTGCCGGCGGAGTCTGGAACAAGACACCCGGACTTTTAGGGCAGCGCTTTGAGCTGGGTGATGTAAAGCGCCTTCTGACGAGCGGGTTGCAGATTCAGGAGGGAACGGTTGCCATACTGCTCGATGGCGGCGCACAGAAGCAGGTAATTGGACCGGGACGGCATGAGCCGGATGGCACTTTGCGCAAAATTAACTGGTTTGGAAATCCGCCGCCGCGTTCAATGATTCTGGTTGATAATGGTGACGTGCTTCTGCCCGTATATATTG
>JAAZFF010000062.1 GCA_012511845.1 Lentisphaerota bacterium | reverse complement strand
GTATTGGACGGTCTGATATTAAACCACCAATCTTCCCACTCATATCTGACACCATCAAAATCATGTTTTAAAACGGGTTTTGCGCCCTCGATCGCCCATTCTTCCACAGCTTTTATCGCTTCTTCTTTTTTCTGTATAGTGTAGTTGAGCTCTCCGGTGTTGCTGTAAATATCTATTTTTGAAATTATTTTAGAAAGCGTCTGTCCTTCACGTTTCGCTTTAGCAAGCACACCCAATACGATTTCGCATGAGAGAACTGCAGCATCACAATTGTAGAAGTCACGCAGATAATAATGCCCTGCCAATTCCCCGCCGGCAATTGCATTTACTTCTCTCATCTTGAGTTTGGCAAATGCGTGCCCGACTTTCCAGAGGTGTACCATACCCCCACAACGTTCAATTTCATCAGTCACACCGCGCGAAGTGCGGATATCGCATAAAATAGCAGCGCCAGGCTCAACTGCAAGGTAATACCGGGCAATAATAGCTGTAAGTAAATCAGGACGTATAAATTTGCCCGTTTCATCAACGTACATCACCCGGTCGGCATCTCCGTCAAATATGACGCCTATATCAGCCTCTGTCTCTGATACACGTTTCCGCAAAGCTTCAGATGCTGCAGATTCGAGAGGATTCGGAGAGTGGTTCGGGAAAGTGCCATCAGGCGTTTCATATAAATACTCTGCAACAGCACCGCTGGCTTCAAACACATCACGTGCAATGAGACCCGCCATTCCATTAGAGCAATCTATGGCAACTTTCAGCCCCGACAAATCAGGAAGCTTTTTACGTAAAAACTCTACATACTCTTCCCGGACATCAATGCTGTACACTTTCCCCTTTTTGCCTGCAGGAGCTTCAGTAAAAGCCTCAACACGCTTTTCAAGCTCTTTCAACCCTGTGTCATAACCAACAGGCAAAGCATTTTTTCTTGAAATCTTAAGTCCGTTATACTCTTTTGGGTTATGGGAAGCAGTTATCATTACAGCCGCTTCATACCCCTTCAGACCGGTAAAGAAGTATGTCATCGGGGTTGTACAAAGCCCCATATAATCAACATCGGCTGAGGCATCAGTTATGCCGCGTGCGAGAGCTTCGAATATTTCCGGCGAGCTTTCCCTTGCGTCGCGCCCCACCAGCACGCGCTTCGCCCCGAGAAGTCCGGGTAATTCACGACCTATCCTGTAAACAGTCTCAGCCGTAAAATCTTTTCCATATACACCCCTGACATCATACGCTTTGAATGCACTCATTTGATATACCTCACTTGCAAACAGGTTCGTTTAACTGCTATTACTTCCCCTGACCGACGAAAATTACCCTGTAAAATAATTAGCTAAATCTTTTAGCCGCATCTTCCAGAATGTCCTTTGTGCGTGAACACCCTATGCGTGTTGCTCCGGCATTTCTTGCTTCCAGAAGCTGATCAAGAGTGCGGATACCACCTGCTGCCTTTATCTGTACATCAGGTCCGATGTTAGCTTTCATCAGGTTTAAATCTTCAATTGTTGAACCGCCGGTACCAAATCCCGTTGATGTTTTCACCCAGTCGCACCTAAGTTCGGTGCAGATTTTGCAAAGCATTATCTTTTCTTCTTCATCGAGGTAGCAGTTTTCGAAAATAACCTTGATTTTCTTGCCGGCAGCGTGAACATTAGTCGTTACAGCGGAAATATCATCTTTTACGAATTTCCAATCACGATCTTTCACCTTCGCTATATTAACGACCATATCTATCTCATCAGCTCCTGTTGCCAATGCGATTAGCGTCTCAGCCACCTTCGCCTCCGTTGCACTTGTCCCGTGAGGGAAGCCTATTACGGTACACGTTTTCACATCGCTGCCATCTAGGCGCTGTGCGCACTCATCTACAAAAAACGGACAAATACAAACACTTGCGCACTTGTGCTGCAAAGCAAATCTGCAAGCATTTACAAACTCTTCTCTTTTACTGAATGGCGCCAATACCGTATGATCAACCATTGCAGCTATATCTCTAACAGTCAGTTTATCACTCATAGTATATATCTCCCTTCTCAATCTAGTGTATGAATCAGCAGCCCGCTCCTGAGTTTCGGCTCAAACCATGTGCTCTTGGGGGGCATAGTCTGACCTGCATCAGCTATCTCCATCATCTGCTCTACCGTTGTAGGATACATTGAAAAAGCAACAGAAGCATTTCCTGAATCTACTGAGCTTATAAGTTCGGCATTACCTCTTATGCCTCCTACAAAAAATATGCGCTCATCAGTTCTTGGATCATTTATACCTAAAACCGGCGACAACAAATGATCCTGGAGCCACGACACATCAAGTCTTGAAACAGGATCTTCAATATCCGCCGGAACATCCCAGGAAAGCCTGTACCACTTCTTGTCAAAGTACATCGCACAGGAAGTCGGAGCGTTCACCTCCGGTTCATCAATTTCTGTTACCTCAAACACTTCCCTCACCTTTGCCATGAAGGCTTCCGGGGAGAGTCCATTGAGGTCTTTGACGCACCTGTTATAAGGTAGTATCTGAAGCTGGGAAGCAGGAAAAAGACATGCCATGAAGCGGTTATATTCTGCTGCCGGATCTGCATTTGCCCCGGCAGCTTTTCTGCGCTCTGCCCCTGCCCTGTATGAAGCAGCAGATCTGTGATGCCCGTCAGCTATATAAACCTTCGGCACCGTGGCAAACATTTGCGAAAGTGCGGTCGTTCTGACAGCACGCCAGACCGTATGCCGTACACCATCATCAGCCTCAAAATCATAAATGGGATCGGCTTCGCACTCAAACTTGACAATCCAGTCTATTGCTGCCACATCGCGATACGTCAGAAAAACCTGCCCCGTATTCGCATTCGTAGTGAGAATATGCCTTGTTCTGTCATCCTCTTTATCCTGGCGTGTTTTTTCATGCTTCAAAATCAAACCATTCGCATAATCATCTATATCGCAACAGCCGACCACAGCCGTCTGCTTGTGAGCTCCCATAGTCTGGCGGTAAATATAAATCGATGGAGCATCCTCGCGGACAATCTTGTCTTCTGCACGCAAACGCTCCAGAGCTTTCCTCGCCCGGTTATAAACTTCGTCATCGTAAGGATCGATGTCGGCGGGTAAATCGATTTCTGAACGGACTACGTGTAAAAAGCTATCGGGGTTTCCGGAAGCCATTTCAATTGCTTCTGCCGTATCCATCACATCGTAGGGCAGCGATGCTATATCGGAAACTTTTTCTTTGCTTGGTCTCAAAGCCCTGAATGGAGTTATTTTCATGTATTGAATTCCTATCATTGATTGCTCAAACACAATACCATAACAGCATGCCTTCTTCAAGCATGTTACATATTTTTAAAATCGCCTTGCAATTCGCCTTTTGCTATATTAACACTCAATCAAGTCTGCAAAATTCAACTCAAACTCTCCCGAAAACTTTCATCAGATAATAACTGAATAAACTGACTTTACAAACAAGTTACCAAAAAGATGACTTCCGAAAAAGTTCAACACATTCATCAACCAAAGGTTCTTGCTGTAGTTCTCAACTGGAACGGTCTGGAGCTTACACAGAAGTGTTGTGAGTCTCTGCTTGCACAGAACTATAAAAATCTGGATGTTGTCATCGTAGATAACGGTTCAACCTTCAATACTCCTGCCCAACTTCAGGCAGCATGCCCTGAAGCGGAAATTATAGCATCAAACGAAAATCTCGGCTTTGCAGGAGGCGTTAATTTGGGATTCAAAAGAGTCTTTGAGGAAGAGAACGAATACAGCTACGTCTGGCTGTTGAATAACGATGTAATTTGCGAAAAAGACGCTCTTGCCGGGCTTATTGAAAAAGCAGAAGCCGAGCCGCAGTCAGCCGCTGTCGGTTGCCGAATGCGTGAAGGCAATCCCGATAATAAAACTGAACGGATAGTACCGGCGGGGAAGCGACTGCGCCCTCCCCTCTTTATACCAGCTGAACCTACAGACCCGGAAGACATCGATTACCTTTGTGGAGCATGCATGCTCATACGTGTGAAAGCTTTAAAAGAAACAAGCGGTTTCGACGAAAATTACTTTTTCTTTTTTGAAGATGCCGACTGGTGCTTTACCATTCGCTCAAAAGGATGGAACATTTCCGTGGCTGACGGTATTTTCATAACGCATCTCGGCTCCGCTACAATAAAAAAAATGTCATATAATCTCGCTGCTTACTACAGGGCGGGTCATGTTCTTTTTTTGCGGAAGAATTCCGGGATTCCATTCCTTGCCTCTTTATCTACAACACTGTTCCGTATATTATCTGATGCCTTGAAACTGAACTTCGGAGGAGTGAAGGGGAACATTAGCGGCTTTTTAAAAGGTTGGCAAAAATAACTGTTTGACATATAGCCCCAAAAATGGCATATTTCACACGTCTTCAACGCAAAAGGTGGGTTACCCAAGTGGCCAACGGGGGCAGACTGTAAATCTGCTGGCAATGCCTTCCAACGTTCGAATCGTTGACCCACCACCATTCTAAAATGCGCCTGGAGAGAGTTACCAATAGGTGCATCTTATTGTATTTTTGAAGTTATAAAATGCAGTCTTCATTTTTAAAACCTTTCAAATATGCCCTGCTCGTGTTGCTTGGAGTTGTGGCAGCCGTGCTTGTTATCAGACTGTTTGCACCCCTCGTGGTTAAAAGAGCACAACTGGCAAAAGAACGAGATGAACTGAAGCAGGATAACGAATATTTCAGTCACGAGATTGCGACGCTCCGCCAGAAGCAGGAAAATTTCGCAAATGATCCTGAATATACAGAACTCGAGGCTCGCAGAGAAGGTTTCGTAGCAAGAACGGAAATCGTATTCGATTTCAACACTACAACCGGTTCCCCCCGTTGAAGTAACCAACGTCTGGACTGCAGGGCTCCGTACTCGCATCGTTGTTGCTGAGCAAGGTAGGGCTGGTTTCTCCGCAAACCGCCGCGGTTGATTGGTGGCTGCTGAGCCTGGGAGCCCTGAGCGCCAGCTCGGGTTTTGCTTGCTGAGTGCTGGAGGGCGAATGTCCTCATGCGCCGCAGACTGTAGCACGGACATTCTTGTCTGTGCCCGCTTGCTGGGTGATTGCGAGGCACTGGAACCGCGAGGCTCCGTACTCGCATCACGGCTACTGAGTCCGGGATCCCTGAGCGCCTGCTCGGGTTCTGCTTGCGTGATGACATAATCGTACCCGTTCTTGTACTCGTTCTCGTCCCCGTACCCGTACACGATTTCTCCTTTGCATTCATATCCTCGTGTACGAGAAACATGTACCGCTCTGCTGTGAACATGTACGGTCACCCGACCAACGTTAGCCTTTACGCTCTGAGAAAGCCGCGCTCGACGCGGGTTCCGAAGTCGCATGTGGGGCTTGGTTCGATGATTTCGCCTTCCTTCCAATGAACATCAGAAGGACTCCGCCCAATGCGACAATGGTTGATGTCCGAACAGCCTCTTTCCACCATGCTCCGCTGTCAGTCCATTTCATGAACTCTTCCCAACTCATATTGCTTGGCGGTTCTCTCGGTCCACCGAGAGGTGCAACGAGGTCGGTAACTAAGAGCAAAATGATTGCGTAACTGAAGAGGGCACCTCCAATCACACGCAAGGGAAGGTGCCACCAGCATTTTTTGCGTGTCAGTGGCATCGGTGGCGGCAAAGAACATGCTTTCATTTCATCCATATATCATCTCCAGACTTCATAATCCCGCTGCTCTCTTTAACTCTTCCTGTGTGATTACGGTTGAGTCTGACGGTGGAGTATCCTTATCCTTGATCAAAAAAAAGCCGACACCAATCAAAATCAAGAAACACACAATACCAATGATAACAGACAATACACGCGGCACTTTCAGCCAAAGCATTGTTTTTACAACACCAAAGGAGAGTGCTAAAGCTATACTCAAATAAATAATCATTTAATTTCACCCTTTTTAGGGCAGCATTTTTTTCGTATAGACGGTTTCCCTGGCACAAAACAGATTCAGCCGAGCAATGTCCACTCGCGCCAATTTGTTTTCCGGCAAATCCAGCAGCTCTGACAAAGTTTGTGGTTCAACTGGCACATATCGTAACAAATGTGCAGTTATCGCCAATACGCATATTCCCATCAGTAGTAAGCTTGCCAAGAGGATATGCTTCTTAGTGATCGTTGTTTTACGTTGTCTTTTCTGTTTCATTTTCTCGAACAGTGCTATTGAGCTAACTTCATCAAGGGAAATCCCTGGCGTTCATTTCCAAAGTTAGCAAAAGCTTCATGTTATATTACAATCCTCTTTCAAGTCCTTTTTTTTACAGCTTTCACGTTTCTGTCTCCACAGGCAGCGTACGCGAGAGAATATGAGCGCGGATAGTGTCACTCACAACATCGGGGCAATCAGTAATAATTCCCCGGATACCCTGATCCAGAAGCTTTTCCGTGTCTTCACGGGTATTGGCGTAGAAAATATTGGCTTTCAGACGGACCGATTTCAGCTTCTCAACATAGGTGCTCGTCAGATGGTGGACCCTAGGCTGAACGAAGTCCACTCCGAATAGTAAATGCCGGTTGAGATTATCCCTCTCCTCGCTGACGCATATGGCGACTCCCGGGTTCAGATGCCTGACATGATCGGCCGCGGCAAAGGACTCCAGATGGAGGAAAGCAAACCCGTAGAGATCATGTTGATCATACATTCTGACAATCTTCTCCAGAGAAGCCGGCTTGTTCACGTACACCTGGACATTCATGCACACCGTGCCCGACAGACAATAGAATGCCTCCTCCAGAGTAGGGATCGTCTCGTCATTCAACGGGGCCGTAGCGCGGTACCCTGTGTCATGAGGTCCCACCCAGAATGACGCATTCAGACGTTTCAGTTCAGACAGGCGCTTTTGCGAAACCGGACCGGCACCGTTGGTTGTTCGCTCAAGGGTTGGGTCATGGATGACAACGAACTCCCCATCGGCAGTTTCACGTACGTCAAACTCGACAATGTCGACACCCGCCTCCACGGCTTTCTCAAAGGCGTTCAGCGTGTTCTCAGGATACTGCCCTGACCATCCGCGATGGGCAGTTAGAACCGTTTTGCCAGGCTCTTCGAACAGATCTTCCAGACTCTTTCGTCGTGGATCATCTCGCATGGTTTATCTCCTGTCGAACAGTGTTATTGAGTTAATTTCATCAGGGGAAATCCCTGCCGTTCACTGTCGAAGTCTAGCAAAAACAGCATGTATAGGACAACTTTTATCGCAAAAGATAAAAATTGCATCTGGAAAATACAATGACATCACCATTTCAAATTGGTGTTGCCTTTAACAACTTTAATGCAAAACAGCTACTGCATCATCGGCATTCTTGCCTGTCACTGCCTGTTGAGAAGTTAGGGATGGGACTGCGGTGCTCCGCATCGGTTTACGGCTTGCCCCGGCTTGTCTCAGCGTAAGGTTCGAAGACGGGAAAACTGTCCTTACCCTCTCAGCCATCCATTTTCTATCCTGTTTTCTCAACTTTAAAATTTTATACAATTGAAAAATTGCCCGAAAAATACCTTTCTGTTAAACTGACTGGATTAAACGCCAAGATATGGATCAGCCGGTTATATGGCTGTTTTTATAATAAATTACACACAAATACGAAATAAATGAAATACAGGAAATTTTGGCCACTTTTTCTTTTCGCTACAGCAGTCGTTATAAGCACGATTATATTTTCTGATGTTCTTTCCTATTACTCAGTACTTCAGGCTCCTGATGCAGCACCATCGTTTGGAATCACCAGCTTGCTCAGACGTATGCTTCCATGGATGAATGGCAAGGCAGCAATTTTCACATACGACGATTTTTTTAAAGTTTTACCCTCGCCTGCATACCATGAAATAAGTTTTATCTTTTCTACAGCCATGCTTGCGCTTGCAATGGGAATCTATCTGCATACAATTGGTCTGCCTGCCATAGCATGCTTTGCCGGTGGTTTAGCAATGGCTTTTTCGGGATATCACTTCACCTTGTTTAACGCCGGGCATCGTGGTTACTTTATAATGATGCCCAATGTCATTTTCATTTTTGCACTCACTGAGAGATGCCTGCTCCGTCCACGGTGGTTCCATTTTGCTTTAATTCCAATATGTGCACTGGTCGGTATTTCAACGCAGCCGGATATTTTGGCTATTATGGTTTTACTGATTGCCATATACGCCTCGTTCCGATTTTATCAGATATCACGTTTGAGAGGATTCAAAAACCATTTGTCAGGGTTCTGGAAAAAATATCTTTTCGGAGTAGTCCTGACAGTTATCGTTTTTGCCGTTGTGGGACACCGCGTAGTTGAAGATGCTTTCAAGGTTGCCCTGGCTGGACGCGAGAAGCAGCTTGAAAGCTTTACTCAAGCCTCAGCTTCAAAGTCTTCCAGTGAAGCAAAAGGGAAAAAATCTGATAAATCGCCTGAGGAGATAAATGAAGAAAAAGAGTTTCGATGGATTTATGCCACCAACTGGAGTTTACCTGTTGCGGAGTTGTCGGAACTCGTAGCGCCATGCATCCGGGGGCTGGATTCAGGCAATAGAAACTTTCCATACTGGGGAAATATTGGACAAAGTCACGACTGGAATGAAACCAGGGAGGGACACTTTAATTATCGCCAACACACAATTTATCTCGGAGTTGTCCAGATTTCTTTTGCATTATTTGCGTTAGCGATAGGAATATCAAACTTGTTCTCCAGAAAAGCTATGCCTGAACCGGACAATAATCAAGCAAAAGACTGTACGTTTATTTACGGAAATGGTATTACATTTTTCTGGGTTGCAATAGCAGCTGCAGGCGTGCTTTTGGCTCTTGGACGTTTTGCCCCCTTCTACAAGCTGTTTTACGCATTGCCTCTTATGGACAAGGTGCGGGCTCCCCTGAAATTCCTTCATATTACAGAAATTTCAATCTCAGTTCTTTTTGCCATAGGCGTATACAATGTTATTAAATGCAAGCCTGAATCCTCAGCTGAACGTAATGAAGTAATTGCGGGTAAAGCAACCATGATCTTGCTTATTGTTGCTGCGGCATCGTGCCTGGCAGCGTCACTCATATTTAAACCGGAAAATTACACCGCTGTTTGGAATTTATTGGGCATGTCGGGGAATCAGGCACAGAAAAGCCTTGCCAAGCTCTATACGAATGGCTTTCTCAGGAGTGCATGGCTGTTTGTTCTAACGAGTACATCGATTGGCTTCATATCTTTTGCCAAACCGCAAAAACGAAAATTTACTTCTTCTGTAATTGCTCTGCTGATAATCGTAACAGTAATTCTTGATATGGGTGAAGTTGCTTCACGCTTCGTTGTTTCGGAGGACAAAGCATACGCTCATGAGAAAAGCCCTGCAATGGAGGCCATTACAGGCGGTTCAGCACCGGATGGAATTTCATTTTCATATCTTCATATGACAGGGCAGCCTGCCAATCTTCCTTTCATGGGCACTCTCACAAGTGCCGGCTTATACTGCATGGACCCTGTACCCAATGAAGACCCATCATCATGGCGGATACAAACTTTCATCAGATTTAATACGGATGAGAAACTGGTTGTCAAACTATGGAAACTATGGGGTAATTCCGGTATTTTTGTCCCTCCCAAAATGGCAGTTGCAATGCAACAGGAACGAATCGGACAAATAACAGGATTGTATGATTTAGACCCCAGATACCGTCTAATCGCACCACGCAATCGACAGCAGCCAATGGTGGCAGTCGTTAAACCTTTTGGTGTTATCCCCCCTGTTTCCGTCTACTACGGATGGAAAGCGTCCGGAGGTCAGGCGGATACTATAAATATTATTGCTGATTCTGATTTTGAAATGGAAAAGCAGATCGCCATCGAGGGAGATGGCATTTCAGATGTTGCGGCGAAAAAGTCTTACACTCCCGGGCAATGGGAAACTGCACCATCGGAAACAAGAGGCCATTACGCTGTTGCCAAGGTAAAGGCGGAGCAGCCGGGTATGGTTCTGCTCCGTGAGAATCTGATGAGAACTGTAAAAACAGTTGTTACCGTGAACGATATAAAGACATCTGTTTATACAGCAAATGGAATTTGGCTATGCGTTCCCGTGGACGAAGGTGAATCTGAGATAATCATTCGTCCGTATATATCCATGGGAAGCATTGTATGGCACTCTGCCGCAGTCTTTTTTACGCTTCTGGCTCTCTATAGTTTTGTCCGCTCCGAGTACTCGAAATCAGGAGTTGGGCAGAAAAGCTCCGATACTCTTAAGCTTTGACTGAAGAACCGGAATTTCAACTTTTCTGGAATTACCACCTGTGGAAAGCGACAACGCAGCAGCCATTCCTGCGGCCTGCCCGGTTATGTAACAACCGGGCATAACCCTGATCGATGCCTGCATTTCCCTGTCAGTGCCGATACAGCGTCCGGCAACCCACACATTATCAAGATCTTTCGGAATGAGACAGCGGTACGGGATACCGTAACTCTCTCCCTTCCCGAGACGTTTTGAGAAATCGTCGAGATATTGGTGATATGACTCTTTGTCAGGATTTGAAATATGGATGTCGATAGGATACGAGTAGCGACCTATTTCATCATCGAATACTGAATCCGGGCGAAAATCTTTAAAAGTAAGCATGTAGTCGCAATGTACGCGTCTTGTTTCACGGATTCCCAATAGCGGCGCAGTTGCTGCCAATTCCATATTTTCAAAACCCCGCATGTATTCTTTGTAGTAGCGCTCGTATTCGCGTATTGATTTACGTCCCCATACGTACGCCTCCGTCAGCGACACTTCATCACACCCGTTGACTCCGAAGGTATGCCCGATATTCCCTCCGCCCATTGTGGGACTGACATGCCACATTCCGGGAAGATGACGATCTTCATTCGTAAACACTCCGTCTGCAAAAGCTTCTTCAATCCGCTTGTTATCGGGATGGACACCTTCAGGACTCCTAACAACCTCCCAATCAACATTACTCCATAGAGAACAGAGAGTTCCCGGCATAGTGTTGCCATCTTCGTCCCCAAAACTTGTTTCAGCCCCCGCCAGGTGACAAAGGTCGGCATCACCGGTGCAGTCTATGAAAGTCTTGGCAGCTATAGCGTATACACCTGATTTTGCAGCACAAATTCCCAGCGTTACTTCGCGTCCGGATTTTATGACGTCGATCAATTTCGTATGGTATGTAAATTCAACACCTGATTCAGCAACCATATTTTCATAAATAAACTTGAGTTCTTCCACCCTTATTGATGAGCCGTTTTTATAAACTCCATTTTCTTTTTTACAGCGATCCAGAAGTTCTTTTCCAAAGCCGCCGGCAAGAAAATTCACACCATCGCTAAACTGCATGAAAGCCGGCACCAAACCGGCTGTGCCGAGCCCTCCCAAACATGAACCTGCTTCGACAATTCGAACCTTTGCCCCCTCGCGGGCTGCTACAATGGCTGCTGCAACGCCTGATGGACCGCCTCCGGCAACCAGCACATCGACTTCATATTTCACATCAATATTTTTAGTATAATTTACTTTTTTCATAAGTCACCTTCGTTATATGTGTTTATTTAAAACATCAGAAAATACATCTTTGCGCCATCCTTTTGCAAAAGGATTATCAGGATCATCCGGATTTTTACAGTATGCAGTATAATCAGCTCTGGAAGCAACAATTGCCGGATCTAAATGGATCTTTTTTGCATATTCTGTTGCTTCTGCCATCATGAGTTTTGATTTTCTGCGTTGTTCCGGAGTTGGCGATTTATACGTTTCGAAATTGTATGCTTCCACATTCCTGCCGATAGAATTTAAAATGCTGAAGAATTCATCAGCAAATGCTTTGGGCAGCTCCCTGTTGGTAAAAGTTTTAAAATCTGTTGCGGGCTCTATTACTGAAGAAATAAGCACTTTATCAGCTACAATCCAGCCTCTGGGCAGATTTTTAGCTCTTGCCAGACGCTCCCGCCACATTGCCAACTCCCTTAATTGCGCCAGGTGTTGGGGATTAGCAAGAGTTCTTTGCGGAAGTCTGAGATTCTTCCAGGCATCTGCTACATCATCTTCAATATACTTATCCGGATCGTTGAGATCTTCCATCTCTTCCATCATCCAGGAATAAGTATCCAATTTTCGAGCTTTATCAATTATTATTTCCATTGCACGACCCAGATAAATTACGTCATGAACAGAATACTCAAGCTGTTCCTCAGACAATGGTCGTTTCATCCAGTTTGAGCGAGTTTCTGCTTTTGGCAAATCTATCCCCTGAGTTTCCAAAAGCAGGTTTTTGAGTGAGATGGTTGACGACATCCCGACAAAACCGGCACCGATACGCGTGTCAAAGATGTTGGCAGGCAAAGCTCCCGACCATCTGTAAAGATGTTGAAGATCCTGAACAGCATCGTGGAGTACTTTTATTATCGATCCGTCTGCAATAACGCTGCCCAAGGCTTTCGGAGAACATTTCAAAGGATCAAGAAGCATATAATCATTTCTATCAATGCTTTCATTTCGAAACTTCATAAGGCACGGAGGCTTGTACGGGAGGAGCGTGCGTGGAAATCCGGGAGAAACAGCAACTTGCACAAGCCCCAAATAAGCATAATACGAACGTTCCCAAACGAACTCTGTATCTAAAACTACGTACATATCACAAAAAATCTCCTATCATCTTCAGCAGCTCATCACTGTCGCTGATCTTCTTGAGTTTTACAGGCAGATTTTTTCGGAACTGGGCTCCATACCCTTTCGTCACTATTCTCTGATCGGCGACGACTATTACTCCCCGATCATCGTTGTGGCGTATCAGCCTTCCGAATCCCTGCCTGAATTTTATTATTGCGTTCGGCAAGGCAAAATCCTTAAAGGAACTTCCCCCCAGCTGCGCCACCCGCTCCGACCTGGCGCTCACAACCGGATCATTAACCGCATCAAATGGCAATCGTGCTATTACAAGACAACTCAGGGCTTCGCCTATCAAGTCGACACCCTCCCAGAAGGAATCTGTTCCAAGCAGGACAGAGGGTACATCCTCTCTGAACATTTTTGTTATGCGTTCACGAGAGAAACCACTCCCCTGCATCAACACACGAACTCCTTTTTCCTGCAACAAAGGCTCCAAGCCCGCGGCACATTGTGTCATCATCCTGTAACTTGTAAAAAGCACGAGCATACGTCCTTTGGTTACAACAGCCAATCGGCCAACAAAATCAGCCAAGGCATCCACGTACAAGTTTTCGGACTCCACATTTGCACCGGCAACATCAGGTAAGAACTCCGGAACTGCAGCAAGGCACTGCCGCTCGAAATCAAACGATGACCCGACGCATAGCGACATTATTCTCTCAGGCTCTACAACGCCAAGCCCTATCCGATTAGCTATAAATTTAGATGATCCGCTCACATTCATCGTGGCAGAACAAAGCACTACTGTTTCCTTTTTTTCGAAGAGAGACTTCGCCAGGTATTCTGATATATCCACAGGAGCAGCAAAAAGACCGCCCAGCAGGCGATTTGTCCCTCTCTCACGTATACCTGAAACCCAGTACACCCAGTTGCCGTCATCACCTGAAGTAATAAACTCCAGATCATTTACTAATCTCTGAAGTGCCTCAACTATTATGGAAGCCTCTCTTGAAAATTCGCTTACTGTTTCCGATACAAATTTATTCCGATGATCTCTGTTCTGATAGCTTATTGCTGTTGCCTCTTCCGGTGCCGTTTGCCCTGCTTGAACATTAAAATAACTTTCAATTTTTTCCATGGAGGAAACAAGTTCAAAAAGAGAATCCTGAAGGTCATTTAAAAGCGGCAATCTTTCCAGCCACGGACGCGACTGCAGAAATTCCGGTCTTAATCTCAAGACTGTCTCACCGGGATGCAGAATACCGCCCAAAGCCAAAAGAAGACTAATGGAGGCTGATCTTGTTTTCTCTGCCTGTTTAGCAATTTTATCTATAGTTTCAGATACAAAATCTTTGTGTTCAGCTTCGAAGACAAGTTTATTTTCGAGGATTGCTGTTTTTATCTTGCTTACAAAACCTGTTTCTTTCAATTCTTTTTGCAAGCTTTTTTTTGCTGATCGCCTTGCGAACCGTATTTTGCGCAAAGTTGTTAAAAACGAGTAGGCAGTAATTTCCTTCTGGAAAAAGCGTGTAGCAGCTTCTTCCATATTATGAGCCTCATCAAAGACAACTTGAGCATGTTTGGGAAGTGCTATCACCTTATCTTCCGGCTCGGAAAAATAAACTGAATGATTTGTTATAATAACATCAGCATTCAGTGAAGCACTTCGTGCCCGCTGTAAAAAGCATCGGTTGAAGTGTACGCACTTGCGACCGCGGCACTCCTCCGAATTGGAAGCCAGTTTGTCAGCAATTTTATTCGCATCAGACAACTCGCTCAGGTCCCCTGTTGCTGTATTGAAAACCCAGACACATGCCTCGGCAAGAGGCAGCATTTGTTCTTCTGTCAATTCCGTCTCACGATTAGAGAGCAGGTACTCAAGTCTTGAAAGACAAATATAGTTCCTGCGCCCCTTAATTACTGTTGCCCTGAAGGGTGTGCGTATTATCTTTGCCACAAGCGGCAAATCTTTATAAAAAATCTGTTCCTGCAGATTCTTTGTATTGGTACTGAGCACCACAGGCACCTTATTTGCAAGTGCCCACAATACAGAAGGCACCAGATATGCCATTGTCTTGCCGGTGCCTGTACCAGCCTCTACAACGAGATGGCTTTGCGAGTTAAAAGCCTCAGCTACTGCACTTGCCATTTCGAACTGTTCTTTTCTAAACTCATATTCCGGCATCGCACGTTGGAACTCGCCGTCTGGTTTAAACCATTCGCCAACTAAAAACGGATCTACCTGTGCATAATCAACGGGATTCAACAATTCACGCTTATTGATTTCGAACTGGAAAGTTCTCAGCACTTTAAAAAAAGCTTCTTCTGCCTGTTCAAATTCGCTCCTTTCACTATTTGAAAGTGAGTATGAAAGTTTCCGGATATGAGTATCAGCCAGCTTCATCAGCTCATCATTTCCTGACGCCACGAGCAATTGCAACACAATATCCTGAACTTCGCGAGGCAAACAGCCTATATCAAACGATATAGGTTTTTCAGTTCTTGAAGGGTTGCTTTTTATAAGAGCAGATTCACTATTTAAATCATTCATCATGGGAGTTTTTCAACAAAAAAAGATAACACAATCTGCTCCGTGCTTCAATGTTCAAACTGCACAATACAAAAGAAAACCGTATAACGCACCATACAAATGCAAGCGAGTTTATGATTATGAGCTCTATAGGCAGCTGTTAAATCGAAAATCCAAAAGCATATTTTACTGTTAAAAGGCATTTTTTTGGCTTTTTTTGCCAAATTTTCGTAGAAATTCACTTTTTTCCTTTAAAATCAGCATTTTATTGTTGCAAACATTACTCAAACTATAGTTTAATGAACACGTAGCTGAAACATTTAAGTCAGCTATTTTATTTAATGAAAGGTAACAAAATGGCAAAAATTCTTCCAAAAACTAAAGCCCAGATTATAACAGCACTGGCTGAAGAAGCAGATATCACGAAAGTACAGAGTAAAGCTGTTCTCGAAAAACTCGTAGATCTTGCATACGCAGGCTCAAAAACAAAAGACGGCTTCACAATCCCCGGTCTTGGCAAACTGATTGTTCAGCAGCGTAAAGCCAGAATGGGTCGCAACCCTGCCACTGGTGAAAGCATCAAAATACCAGCTAAAAAAGTTCTTAAATTCCGCATCTCAAAGGTTGCGAAAGACGCCGTAACACCTCCCAAGAAATAGGTTTTATACAGTGTCAAAACACGGCGGTATCCGATAATTCGGATGCCGCCTTTTTTTTTGAAATGAAAATATGATATAATACCTTTTCGCAAATCAGTAAAGTATGGTAGTATTTCAGGTGGAGTTGTTTAATATTATACCTGTCACACTCATTCTTCGGGATGGTTTGGGAGGACCAAATAAATGACGATAAAAAAAAGCAGATTCATAACATGTTTGACGGTACTTTTAGCGTTCGTTTTATACCTGTACGCTGAATCAATCCTGGTATGCGGAAAATGCGGATATGAAATCAGTGAGAGAAGCAATTTTTGCGGGCACTGCGGAGCTCCGGTTGCTGTAACAGATACAGCACATGCTCTCCCTGATGGGAATTCAGAAATCGAGACAAGCGCTGCCCAGGCAGGTAAAACACAATCTGACGACGATATTGTGAATAAGGTCGTACGGCAAGCTTTTGATGAGGACATAGCAACGGCACGCAAGTATGCACAAACGGGCCATCCACTTCAATCGCTTGCTCCCCTCCAAAACGCAAGAGCTCTTGCAGCTGTAGCAGGTTCTGCCAATTTTCCCGCTGACGCTGTAAATAACCTGACCAAGTCAATCACGGATATTCACGCCTCATCAACCTCGACACTCATCACCTGCCCAAGATGTAATGGAGACAGGCGTATTCCCTTGAAAAAAGAAATACAGGGACTGCAAGGTGAAACAACGAGCATTCAGACAGAGGTTGTTCGCTGCCCCAAATGTAGTGGTGCAGGTCAAATAAGAAGAACAATGACTCCCGGCGAATTGGCTGTGATACTTGAAAAAGGACGGAAAGCATACAGGGAGAAAAATCTTCTGGCGGGAAATTTCCGCATTGGTGAAGCTTGGATACCAAATGAGCTTGTTGAAAAAATAGATATTCACCAGAAAGCACGATTAAGCAAATTAACAGCACTGCCATGCAGGGACTGTCATGGCTTCGGGAAACAGGCGTGCAGGCAGTGCAACGGTACAGGTATGATTCGCTGCACTGCTCCCGGATGTGTCGATGGGATGGTTAAACCGGAGCCCCCCCCCACAGTCACAGGAGCTGGAAGGCAACAAGTTCAACGTATTGAATCACCGACCAGAAGACTTTCAGAACCGTGTCAAGTCTGCAAAGGCACGGCTGAAGTAGCATGCTCCGGCTGCAACGGTACAAGCAGTGTTATATGCAGCAGATGCAAGGGTACAGGTATGCCGCCAAATTGCAGAAGATGCAGGAGTGAGGGTATTGTTGAATGCAGAAAATGCCGGGGAACCGGTATCGACAGGGATGGTGCATCATGCCCGGATTGTGCAGGTGAAGGGTTAGAACTGTGCAAGACGTGTGGGGGAAGCGGTTATGACTGATCCGGCTGTTCAAGCCATTGAGCTTGACGGATACGACCAGGCTCAGAAAATCGGCCGGGGCGGGATGGCTTCAGTCTGGAAAGCACGACAGATTTCACTCGATCGCTGGGTGGCTGTAAAAGTCCTTTTCCCTGAACATTGTACAAATGATGAGGAAATAGATCGTTTCCAGTCAGAAGCACGGGTGGCAGCACGAATGAACCATCCGGGAATAGTGCAGGTATACGATGCGTTTTACAGAAAAGACAGATTCTGCTTCGTAATGGAATATGTTGACGGCTATACAATTGGTTCGTGGATAAAAACAACAGGCTTCATTGAAGAGAACAAATGCCTGTTTGTCGCTGAAGGAGTCGCCAAAGCACTTGCCTACGCCTGGAACAAACAGCTTTTGGTACACTGCGATATAAAGCCGGAAAACATTATGGTGGACAGCAGCGACACTGTTAAAGTTACCGATTTCGGACTAAGCAGAAGCATTGTGTCATTACAAACACGGCGCCGCAATGATGAAGTGGACTTCATATTCGGCACTCCGGCTTACATATCACCGGAACAGGCGATGGGTGAATCAGACCTTGCAATCCACACAGACATGTATTCGCTGGGTGCTACCCTGTTTCATATGGCAACAGGTAAAAAACTTTTTGAACATCTGCAGGGTGATGCAATGATGGAAGCGCAGGTACACCTGCAATATACGGACCCATACGAACTAAACCCCGGACTCTCCCCCTTTTTTTGCGACTTCCTGGAAAAACTTCTGGCAAAGGGACCCGAGGATAGATACGACACGTGGGAAAGTGTTATAAGTGATATTGAAAGTTTGCAAAACGGACTTCCAATCGGTGCTCTTTCTAAAAACTATGTTTCCCAACACAGCTCAATTGCCAGGACAGAGGCTAGAAATCGTGCCAGAGAAAATTTATTGAAAAGAATGATAAATGCCGGCATCTGCGATGCAAAAGGCACCCCGCCGAATCCACAACCACAATCAATAATTTCGGAAATTGTAAGTGAAATTCAGGAAAATTCTTCCATTTCAAAACAATTTGAAATCAACCAGCAAAAAAAACGCCGACTGCGAATTAAGAAAAATTATTTGCTTATAAGCTCAGCAATTTTGCTTGGTTGCCTGTTTTTATTACTGGGATGCTTCTACAGTTATAAAAAAAGTGAGAAATTTCAGGAAGATATTCGCAATGAGATTGTAGATATAGAACATTTTTTCAGGGTGCATCCCCATGAATACAGGAGCTCAATAAGGAAATATGATCTCCTGCTCGCAAAGCTGCCCGGAAAAAAACATATAGAACTGAAGCGGGAGCTTGTTGACAAACGTAAAATAGCAGTTGAAAGTTTAGAGCGCAGAAAGCGGGAAATAATGCAGGATCTGCGGCATTCGACTGCGAAACTGATCGAAGAAAAACAATTTCTCCGTGCTGCTTCAATAATTCAAATGTACGATGGAGAACTTGCTGATGAAACACGCACAGCAAGAGAAAACCTCTCCAGGGCATACAGAGAGCAAGCAAGCCGAAGCGTAAGCATCGAGCGGCGAAACTGAGTACGTTTACGCTGCCCGACGCTTAATCATCAAGTGTTTTCCGTACTACTTTGCAATATTTGAATCTTCGCTATGTGCCTTGGCTACTGCATCAGCAAGAGCATCAAGTTGTGCGAATGTCTCTTCTGTCGGCAGACCTTTCTGCATAACGCTGCCAAGTACCTGCGCTTTAATATTAGGTATCATGCCGGCAAGATGCTCTACCTGCTTTGTAGCCCACCCGTACGAGCCTATAATCGCAGCATATCTGGTCTTCGGCCGTACCATATTAGCTATATAAGCAGCATACACTGCTGATGGATGTGCATTTACATGAACTGTAGGCGCAGCAACAATCAGCGTTGCAGCATCAACCAGGGACATGGCAAGGGCTCCGAGATCTGTAACCGGAAGATCGAAAACAGACACTTTTACACCACGCTTTACAAGCGCGTCAGTCAGATAATCGACCATAATCTTTGTACTGCCATGCATGGAAACGTACGGCAGGCACACTTCATTTTTGACATTGTCGGAAGTCCACTCAACGTACGCATCAATTATAAATTGGGGATCATCATAAACAGGACCGTGGCTTGGAGCAACCATATCAAAATCGCATGATTCTAGTTTTTTCAGATTATTTCTGATAGCAGCACGGAAAGGCATCATTATTTCTGCAAAATAACGCTTTGCTGCAATAAGTGTTTCTGCTTTGTCAGTTACAAAAACATCTGTTGTTGCCAAATGCGAACCCAGAAAGTCGCAACTGAAGAGAACCTTTGATTCGGGGACGTATGTACACATGGTTTCCGGCCAGTGTACCCACGGTGTATAAATAAATTGCAAAGATTTATCGCCCAGAGAGACAACTTCCCCATCTTTGACAACCCTGAAGCGCTCCTGGGGAAGTCCAAGATGTGTGGAGAGCATTTCTTGCGCTTTCGAGCTGCAGAGAACAACAACGTCCGGGTATTTCTTGACTAATTCGGTAATCATGCCGGAATGATCCTGCTCTGTATGGTTGGAAACTATATAATCGATCTTGTCAACATCAGCAAGCTGGTTCATCAAGATTTTCTCAAGCATCGGATCAGACGTATCGATGAGCGCTGTTGCCTCACTTCCTTTTACTAAATAAGAGTTGTAACTCGTCCCGTCCGGCAAAGGAATAAGAGAGTCGAACAGACGCCTTTCCCAGTGTACCGAAGCCAATAGTGTAATTCCCTGTTTAATTTCGCGTGCGATCATTTCTAAACTCCTTTAGTTCTGTTTGCTCTATAATTAAAGGGCAAAGTATACTTGCGTGTATATGCAATGTCAATTAAACAAGCGGGGCAGTGGTCAGTGTGCAGTGGACAGTGGGTAGTTTTCTCATGAGCCGCAGACTGTAGCACGGACATTCCTGTCTGTGGCCGC
>JAAZFF010000061.1 GCA_012511845.1 Lentisphaerota bacterium | reverse complement strand
GGTGTAAATGCAGTCGTGGTAAAGGCGGGTACATAAACGTTATTGAACTTTATGTTAAACACATCTCCGCTGGAGGTATCAATTTCGTATGAGAACGGATAGTATACCTTGTCAGTCGGCGGGGAAACGGACACGCTGGACTTTACCGTTCCGTTTTCAACAAGTGATAACGTTCCTGCCCCATTGATACGTAAACCGGTAAACGAGGCACGCGGATCGATTCCGTACTCTGCACCGTAATCAGGCGCACTTGATCTGAATCCGATTCCGACACCCTCGGCATCTGAAAGTGTCTCTATTGCTACATCTGCCGAGATGCGGAGACGCCCCTCATTATATTCACCGAGGCAGATATTGATGCTTGTAAGACCATGCTCAAAATATGCCGTGTGCCTGGGCCAATAATCCCATGCCGGAATGAACGGATCGGCCCAACCGTACTGAGCTGTCAGAACCCAGGTATAGCCAGGAAGATTGACTACATCTGGGACTGTATTAGTTACACGTTCAAGCCAGCCTTCTTCAGTAGAGAAACTGTCTTCGATTATCACCATGTCAGCTGATGAATAGCCGATTCCCTGCAGAAAAACAAAAGCTGCCAAAAGAAAAGAAAATCGCAGAAAATAATACTTCCGCGAACTGTGTTTAATTTTACGATTATTCATATGACCTCCATAACCTATCTGTTAAGATGGCGTATTGCTACCGCCTTCACTGAAAATCTGAGTATATTAATTAACAATACAGCTTATTAATTAGTAACACCATTTTAATTTCTTCAAGACCTGAAAGTCAACCTTTTTTCAAAAAAAATAAAATTCTAAAGTCGCATAATAAATTGAGCTGGTTAAGAACAGTTGCGTTAATCTTGCAGCTGCACAGCTTATCCGAACAGAATAACAGCACCAATACCGAAAATCATTAAATCTACTATGGCATGGCTTATATATCCGGGCCAAATAGAATGATACCGGATATACATTGCAGACCAGATTATGCCTCCGATAAATACACCTGATGAGCATAGAAATACTACCAGGGGAGAAAAGTATACCGACATTGCCAGTATATGGTGAAAAGTGAAAAATAACGCCGAAACTGCGATTGCTACGGGTTTGCGCCATATTGCGGCACACTGTTCAACACAAAACCATCGCCACACATACTCCTCAAGTACTGAATTTATCAGCACCCAGTAAATCATTCCTCCCAGGTATATTATCGGCGACCCAAGCCCTACACTTGTCAGCCGGGTCTTAAAGAATTCAGTGTCTATAAACATATCACCGATAGAGAAATAAAGACCTCCAATAAATGCACTTATCAGAATACCGCTTGTTATACCTGTCGCAAAACCGCCTTTCTTAACTGGTGACAAGCTAAATTTCTTCTTCTCTACAAAGCGGAGCCAAAGAGCAGGAAATGCAAAAAGCCATATCTTGCTGAAAACAAATAGCAATCGCCCGAAGATGGAGTTCGGGAAGACGAACATCCCAAATATAACACCCAGGCTGGGTGCAGGTACAAGTAACAGAAGTGCAAGCCGGGGAAAAGTTGCCTGCGGAGTTTGCCCATGTCCTGTTTTACATTCCAGATTTTCTTTTTTTGATTTATTTTCCATGAGTTAATATTTATTATGCATTATTGTAGTCAGCAAGACAATGCTTGCACGATGGGGTGAAGAACAGTTTATTATGCACTTCATTTCTCAAAAATGAATCTTTTTTTGTTGACGTAATGCACAAAATAACGTATAAAGTAGCGCAATTAACAAGTTTTATCAGCGGGTGTAGTTCAATGGTAGAACACCAGCCTTCCAAGCTGGCCACGAGGGTTCGATTCCCTTCACCCGCTCCATTATTGAAAAACCGGAGTTTCTTTTTATCGTAGAGTCCGGTCTTTTTTTTTGCAGCGCATCGACACCTGACAGCAGCTATGCGAGATATCGCATTGCATCCCCGATGGAGTTTGCTACATCAGTTGCAAGCAAGCCATCTTCACCAAGACGCCACGAAGCTATATCTCCAGCGTGCCCGTGAATCCATGCCGCAGCACGTGCCGAATCAAATGCTGTCATTCCGCGCGCAAGCAATGCTCCGGCAATACCTGCCAGTACATCACCCATTCCCCCCGAAGCCATCCCGGGATTCACAATCGGAATCAAATGAACGCCTTTATCAGGGGCTGAAACGAGCGTGCCCGCACCTTTTAATATCACCGTTGCTCCCGTAAGTGAAATGAGTTTTTTGAGAGCGGCAACTCTGTCGGACTGCACTTCCCCAACACTTATTCCAAGCAATCTGGCTGCCTCTCCGGGATGTGGAGTAAGTATAAGCTTTGATTTCACCTCAGATAAAAATGCAATATTGTCAGAGAAAGTGTTGAGACCATCAGCGTCCAGCACTATTGTATCGGCTCCGCTTTCATCAAGCAGCCACTTTACTGCATCAGCCGCTTCATCAGAGCGTCCCATACCTGGTCCCGCCACAAGAGTTTTGCCCTTAAAGTCCATGTTGCGAATGCCGCACCATCCATTCAGCTGCCAAACCATCATTTCGGCTGCTTGCGATGCAACAGCATTCGCTATTTCATGCGGGACGTAAACGCTCGTCAATCCGGCTCCTGCCCTCATGGCTCCGATGGCAGCAAGTGAAGGGGCACCGCAATAACCGGGTGCTCCACCTATTATGCACACATGTCCCAAATCCCCCTTGTGTGCATTCCATTTGCGGCAGGGTACAGACTCTGCCACATCGTGCCCTGTTACCATTTCATCATGCACTACACAGTCCGTGCCTGCCAACAAATCAGGCGCAATTTTTAAATCGGCAAAATATACAGAACCGCTACAACTGAGGGCATTATCGGAGCTCATACCTTTCTTCGGCATACCCATACAAACTGTGCAGTCTGCCTTTACAACTGCTCCTGCACTTTCACCTGTATCTGCATCAAGACCCGACGGCACATCTACTGACACTACTGTTCCACGTTGAGATACGGCATTGATCCACTTTATCGCCTTTTCCGTAATTCCGGAAGGAGCGCCCTTCGCCCCTATGCCGAGAATACCATCAATTATAATCGCACCCTGTTCAATCGCTGGCGCAGGCATGTCCGTCCAGGGTGAATCATCCTGCCAGACAGTCTTTGCAAGTTTTCCATCTGCCTCAAGAGCAGCAAGCGATCCGCGCAATCTGGAACGCTCGAAAGCCGCATAGTAATGCACTCTGAAACCATGATTTGACAATTCCAGACCGGCATAAACGGCATCTCCCCCATTGTTTCCAGGTCCGAAAATGATGTATACGGAAGGCTTAACACCGGAAAAAGTGCACATCCGCAAAATAAAATTGGAGAGACCCAATGATGCGAGCTTCATCAATGCATCATCGCGTGGAACATTCGGGAAAGGGTATGACGTGACGATTGTATCACTGTCGATTTCTCGCATTTCGTCCGTACTTACGTATCTCATGCAGACTCCTCAACGTCGATACTGTCGCATCATGCCATATGATGGATAGCAATTTAATTAATATTCCTCTACAGCCGTAGTGCCGCAACCTATTACGCAATGACGACAGTCGAGGCGCAGAGGTCCCGGTTCAGGTTTACCTGCTTTGAGAGCTCGTACCCTGCCGACATGATTAAAGAAAGCAAGCAGACATCCGAGGGCGATAAAGCCGCCAACAGGTAAAATTGAAATTACGGCAATCAGACCGAACAATTCGCGTACTGCAGCAAGCAGCACGAGCGCCAGTGTAAACCCGAGTCCCATGCCGATACCGTCGAAAACGCTGTCAGTCACTGTATTTCTTGCTGCGAAGGCTTCCGCACGACCAAGAATGATGCAGTTGACAACAATCAATGGAATGAAAATTCCCAGACTGTCGTACAGTGTAGGAACAAACGCCTGCATGACCATCTCAACAACAGTAACGAGTGACGCTATGACTACAATGTAGCATGGTATACGTACCTGCGAGGGGATCACTTTGCGTATAACTGAAATAACGGCGTTAGATGCAATCAGCACTGCCGAAGTAGCTACACCCATGCCGAGGCCGTTCTCGATGGAAGTTGTGGTAGCAAGCGTAGGGCACATGCCGAGAACGAGACGGAAAATCGGATTTTCCGAGAAAATCCCATTTTTTATTATATTAAACAATTTCATTCTGAAAGGACTCCTCCTGATTCGATTGTCTTAAGAATTTTGACACCCTGCTTTATGGCATCGCATACGGCACGCGAGGAAATTGTTGCCGCGGTAATGGGGGGGATATCACCGCCATCTTTATCGACTGCCCAGTTTGTATTGAAAATGGGCTTGCGCTCCACATTTTCAACAAAAGAGTCCTTAATGTGTGCGCCGAGACCTGGCGTCTCCGAATGCTTGAGTACTTTATAACTCCACAACACATCCTCACTGAAGCCGATCATCAGGGAAATATCACCGCCATAGCCATTTGATACTGTTATTGGAATAGCATAACCTGTTTCAGTTTTGTAATACGTATTCGATACAATATTGCCTTCCGCAAGAGTTTGAACAAGAATCTTTTCTTCCACATCAGATGCCCCTTCCGGCAGTACGTCGCAGACAGCTGAGAGCTTCTGTTTTTCTCTAGATTCGGCTATAGCATCTTTCGTTAAATCATTTGCTATCGAAACTGCCAGAGCGGCGATAAGGCACACTATAGTAAGCACAGATATTAATCTTGATGATTCTTTCATTATGCCACCTTCTCCTGTTGCGTTTTTCTTACGGCACCAAAACGTCTGTAGCGCATCGCCCTGTTGATCAGCGGCGTTACAGCATTCATAATAAGTATGGCGAATGTACCCCCTTCGGGATAAGCCCCTCCGGGCACTACGCGGATGATCATGGTAATAAAACCGCATCCGATACCAAAAATAAATCTGCCCCACTTTGAAACGGGCGATGTAACGAGATCCGTTGCCATAAAGACGGCTCCGAACAACGCACCTCCTGATAGCAGATGAAAATCTACGGGCATGGCAAGTTTTGAACCGGCAAGCTGCAAAATCCAGGCAAAGAGAGCCATAGTTCCCATGTAGCCGACCGTTGCATGCCACGTGAACGTTCGCCGGATAAGCAGCCAGGCAAGTCCGAGCAAAATGGCAATTGCCGAAGTTTCCCCGATACTGCCGTTAACGTTTCCAATCAGAAGATTCCGGCGGACTTCATTCGTATAATTAAAAGCGGCGTTGGCAGGCTCGCCGAACCTGCAGGAATCTTTAACAAGTCCAAGCGGTGTGGCAGTGGTGGTGGCATCGACGTCTAGTTTCTGATACTTCCTGATAGTGGCTGAAGTTACAGCCTCATGAGCATTAGCAGTTTCGTCGCCCGGCTTGCCTATCCAGTCGCTCGGAGACCACGTCGTCATGGCTGCAGTAAATGATATGAGCATGAACGCACGTCCGACCAATGCCGGGTTAAACGGATTATAGCCGATTCCTCCATAAATCTGCTTGGCTATTGCAATGGCAAAAACCGAGCCGAGGATCGCCTGCCAGAGCGGTAAACCGGGAGGGAGGGTCAAAGCCAGAAGCAGCCCTGTTACAACGGCGCTCAAATCTCCTATAGAATTGTTGCGCTTCATGGCTTTGCGACATAGCCATTCGGTTCCGACAGCGGAGCCTGTGCATACAGCTACCAGAAGCAGTGAGCGGAATTTAAAAAATACCAGAGATGCCGCCAGAGACGGCAAGAGCGATATTATCACATCAAACATCAGGCGACGTACGCTTGTCCCCTCGTGTATGTGCGGGGATGTGCTTGTTATAAGCATTGAATCGGGATTAGCTGTTTCGATCATTCTGTTATCTCCTGCTCGCCGGGTTTTGCGTTATCGTCTTTACCGTTCGAAGCTTCAACGCTCTGCTCCGCCCCGGGATGTGCATCAACACTTTCTCCCCACGCCCTCGAAATTTCATCTTTTACAACAGCGACTTGTATTTGATCGCTCTCAATCTTTGCTTCACTTTCAGCATGAGCTATTTCGCACTTCTTCTGAGCTTCGGCTCTTGCCTGTGCAGCTTTTTCCTCCATCTCTTTTGCTTTAAGCATTTTATTGAGGGCGGCAACACCCTTGGCACGGCGGAAGTGCTGCACGAGAGGACGGTGCGACGGACATACGTAACTGCAACATCCGCATTCGAAGCAATCCGAAACGTTCAGCCTTATTGCGGCATCTATGTCATCAGCCTCTATGGCGCAAGACATGTCGGAAGGCAACAATTTCATCGGGCATACATCATTACAACGTCCGCAACTTATGCATGGCAGAGAGGTAAAGCGCATAGTCTGCGCAAGACTCTGCGCCAGAATCCCCGATGTGGTTTTAGTGACAGTTACGTCCGTATTGGCTACGGCAAATCCCATCATAGGTCCGCCCGATATGACTTTTGCCGGGTTTTCCCTGAATCCGCCGGCTGCCTCGAAAAGCTCATCATAACTCGTACCGCAGCGAACTATAAAGTTGCCGGGATTGACAACAACCTCACCGGTAACCGTAACACAGCGTGAATCGAGAGGCCATCCGTCAACTACAGCTTCTTTCACGGCGACTGACGTACCGATATTACCGACAACACAGCCTATGTCAGCCGGAAGCCCCCCGGAAGGCACCTCATAGCCAAGAGTTACGTAAATCTGCTGCTTTTCACTGCCATGAGGATAGTATGTTTTGAGCGACACGATCATGACATCGTCATCGCATTCTATCTTCGAGAATTTTTCTATTGCATCCTGCTTGTTTTCTTCAATGCAAATATAAACAGTTTTGACATCAAGTATCTTGCGCACAATTTGGATACCGAGCCATACGTCCTCCGTGCGATCAAGCATCATCCTGTGATCTGCCGTCAAGTATGGCTCACACTCGGCGCCGTTGATAATAAGAGTGTGCACCTTCTTGTTAGGGGGAGGATTTATTTTTACTGATGTAGGGAAACCTGCCCCGCCCATTCCCACCACACCGGCATCTGCAACACGCTCAATCAGCTCACTTACATCCCTGGTCTCCCAATCAGGGAACGGCTGAAGCAGTTCCGAACGCTCATCGAGTCCGTCAGACTCGATAACACAATGTTCAACGCTGCGACCAACTGCCGTGGGAAGCGATTCGAACCCCTTCACCGTACCGGACGTCGGTGCGTGAACCGATGCCGATATAAATCCGCTTGCAGCGGCAATCAAATCTCCACGCTTTACCTTGTCGCCTTTTTTCACTACGGCTTTTGCCGGTGCTCCGAGATGCTGTACAAACGGAACTTTTAAAATTGCCGGCAAGGGAAGATCCTGTAAAGGAGCTGCATTTGAAAATATTTTTTTATCGGGCGGATGAACTCCCCCTGAAAACTTGAATGGTGCTTTAATTATCTTCATATCCGCTGAAAATCACAAAATTAATCTAACCTATTTTAACGATACACTTCACCGGGCATTTTTCAATTACGCCCTCATTCTTAATCGGCTCTTTTGAGTAGTCAATTCTCGCAAGTGCTCCATTCATCGAAAGGGTTTCCGGATTGTTTTCCAGTCTCACGCACATCGTGCAGCCTATACAACCTTTTTCACAAATTTTGCGAACTACGGCTCCCCTCTCAAGGGAGGAGCACATTATGTTTATCTTATGTTTTCTCGGTACAATCTTGATGAGCATTCTCGGACACACCTTGGCACATGCGCCGCATCCTGTACATAGCTCGGGGTCAACTACAGCAAGTCCGTCACGGATACTGATGGCTCCGAAAGCGCACATCCGTGCGCACGTTCCAAAACCAAGGCAACCGTACGCACAAGCCTTCCAGCCGCCTGCCACAACATTTGCTGCAGAACAATCGCTTATCCCGTTATAGTCACTCTGGCGCTGTGCTGCATTTCTATCTCCCGAACAAAGTATTACTGCCATTAAAGGCTCAACCATTTCCCCGCCTGCCCTGCCGGTAACCCGGGAAAGAGCCTCCAGCGTCTTTGGTCCGCTGGGGATACAGAGATTCAGCGGTGCATCATCCAGGACAATCGCCCGCGCATATGCGGCGCATCCCGCATAGCCGCATCCTCCGCAGTTTGCTCCCGGCAACACATCTTCCACAAGTGCCACGCGCGGATCTTCTTTCTCTCCGAACTTTTTGGCAATAAAAGCAAGTAATATGCCGCAAACAAGTCCGATAACGGAAATTACTGCTGTCGTTGTAAATATAAGATTCAAATCCATTCCAAATTACCTGTTATGATTGTACCAATCCCTGAAAACCCCTAAAAGAGAGTGCCAGCAAACCAGCCGTTACAAGAGCCAGAGCAACCCCCCTGAACGCCTTCGGTGGAAACGCCAGATCAAGGCGCTCACGAATACCGGCAAAAATAACAAATGCCAATCCGAAACCGAGAGATATGCCGAACCCGTACAGAACAGAGTGTATAAACCCTGCACCACTCCTTGCATTTGTAACAGCCACTCCGAGCACAGCACAGTTCGTAGTTATCAACGGCAGATAAATTCCAAGTGCCTTATGCAACGGCGGAGTAAAGCGCTTCATGAGTATGTCAAGCAATTGCACAAACGAGGCAATAACAAGAATGAAGGCAATCGTTTGCATATAATCCAGCCCGAGCGGAGTCAGAACCCAGTGCTCAACACTCCAAGTAACGGCAGAAGCGGCAGTAATCACAAAAATTACGGCACCCGACATCCCCAACGACGTCTCCAGCTTCCTTGATACACCAAGAAATGGACAAATGCCCAAAATT
>JAAZFF010000060.1 GCA_012511845.1 Lentisphaerota bacterium | reverse complement strand
GTACACGTTTTACGTACACGAGGATGAGAACGGAACTCGACAAAGAAAAACTTGATGTTTACTGCGGTGAAATAGTGTACGAGTATGCGAAAATTGAACGCGAACGATTATGCAACCACGCTGGCAAAACCCGAGCAGGTGATCGGGGCTGCCAGAAAACCTCGCACGGGGTACGAAGGCGCAAAGGAGGAGAAAAGGTAGGGCTGGTTTCTCCTGAAACCGCCGTTGCAACCACGGCGGTTTGCGGTTTGCGGCTTGCCACGGCGTAGGATTCGAAGCCGGGAGAAACGCGCCTTACCTTCTCAGCAACCACTCGTCCCCGTGAACTGCCGTTATCATGTTAAAATAAGTTGGCTGAACGTCCCCAGTCATAGGCAGTTTCCTTAATATTGTCGATATCCGGCATAGGCCAGAAAATGGATGTTTCTCCATTTTTCAGGAAGAGCCCTGTATTGATCAACCCATAGGCAAAACGCTGACCGTAAGTACGATCAACAATCTTCGTCATTTTGTAAGATTTCTCTCTGATTTCCTGTATACAGTTTTTCAGATGTTGAGGGCGCTGATCGTATACATTTCCTATATGACCGCTTGAACTTAAATCATCAAGATTGTCAAGTACCCTCAAGTCAGCAAAAAGAAGGGCAGGCAAGCGGGTACGCGTTGTTGGAGCAGTCATGAAATCAGCAAATGCTGCAGGATCCAGACAACTTGCAACAAGTGGTGTAACAGGGCATAGTTCTTTATACAGTCCGACACCTTTCCAGTTTTTAGTGATTGCCGTTTTTGCATCAGTCCAGTCTGCCTGTTTCAGTTCAAGACAACGTCCGTCCCGGCAAACAAGGTACAGTGACCCAAGAGCAGTGGGAGGCATTTTTTCAAGAACTCTGTATATGGAAATATAAAACGACTGTTTCGGTCCTCCTTCCGGTGTAAGTACGCATTTTTCGCGTGCTTCATCCCAATCAAAGGGCCCGACTGTTTCTTTTACTTCTATGAACATCAATGCCTCAGCTGCACCTTTTCGAGCACCTACTGCCATATAGGCGGCAAATTCTTCGGGTTCCAATTGTGATGCAATCAGCGCTTCCATTGGAAATACAGTCATATAGAAATGTTGTTTCATAACATCCTCCCGCTAGTTATAGCGTTTTAACTTGTTAAATTATCGTCGGCTGCTCATTCTCCGAGTCGAAGATTTTGCAATGCCCGAACTGCTGGTAATAATAGTATACTTGTGGTAAATCAAAGTCAATTAATTGTTTACTGACCCATCAGCCATCCATACAAATTGTATTTTCCAAAGATCGAAACCATTATAAGGGAAATAACAGCCATAATCTTTATCAGTATATCAAGCGATGGTCCTACGGTGTCTTTGAGCGGATCGCCGACTGTATCGCCTACAACGGCAGCTTTATGAGCCTCGGAGCCTCTTCCGCCGAAGTGTCCGTTTTCTATATATTTTTTTCCGTTATCCCATGCACCACCGGCATTCGCTGTAAATAATGCCAGAACGACGGAAGAGAGCGTTGTCCCGATTAGCAGTCCGCCGACAAACTCCGGACCGAAAAGCAATCCGCATACTATAGGTGCAAGTACAGCTATAAGTGCGGGCAATTTCATTTCATGTAGTGCACCTGCTGATGATATTTCAATACATTCCCTGTAGTTTGGCAGGCTTTTGCCGGTTATGATATCAGGGTTGTCGGCAAATTGGCGACGAACTTCCTGAACCATTTTTCGAGCAGCTGCAGCAACAGCTTCAATCAGTATACCTGAAAACAGGTAAGGAAGCGCAGCTCCAACGGCAGCTCCCGCCAGTGTAAGCGTGTTGATCATATTAAGAACGAGATTGAAGTCCGGAAGCTTGGCAGCTTCACCCGCCTGTGCGTAAACGTAGGAAGCGAATAGGGAGAGAGCTGCTAGTGCGGCACTGCCAATTGCAAAACCCTTTCCAATAGCTGCTGGTGTGTTGCCAACAGCATCCAGGCTGTCTGTAATCTCACGTACTTTATGGTCGAGTTTTGCCATTTCACTTAGTCCTCCTGCGTTGTCTGCAATAGGTCCGTATGTATCAACAGAAACGGTTACTGCCACAAAGGAGAGCATTCCTATGGCAGCCATTGCCACTCCGTAAAGACCGGCAAGTGCATGCGAACCGATTATCGCTACTGCTAAAACGAATACGGGTGCCAATACAGACTTCATGCCTGCTGCCATTCCCTGTGTGATTGTGAGAGCAGGCCCTTCGCGAGAAAGCTCTGAAACGCGTTTTGTTGCAGGATAGTCATAACTTGTGTACCTTTCAGCAAGGTGGCCGATATAAATACCGCTGGCAACACCAAGAACGGCACAACCCCACGGGGAAAACCCGTTTATAACAAATCCCAGAATTTTGAACTCAGCATCTGTTACGTTGCGAAAAACGTATATACTTGCAATTCCGCTTACGCCGAGCGTTAAAATAGCCGATGCCCATGTCATGAGGTTCATCTCTTTATGCGGATGGTCAGAAATGCGTTTAAAACGCATGAAGACAATTCCAAGCGAGCATGACAAAAGCCCGGCTGCAGCAACAACCAGGGGATAGTTTACAAGTTTCAAAAGGGTGGAATGGCTTATTTCCTGGTCTACCCGACCGTTATGTGTGAAGAATAGATAGGCAGCAAGGATAACAGCAGATACGAGTGCACCTACAAAACTTTCGAGCAAATCGGAGCCAAGACCTGCCACATCTCCTACGTTATCCCCTACATTATCGGCAATTGTAGCCGGGTTACGAGGGTCGTCCTCAGGAATTCCTATTTCAGTCTTACCGACAAGATCAGCTCCCATATCAGCCGCTTTTGTATAAATACCTCCGCCTACACGGTTGAACATGTCAATGAGTGAGCAGCCGAGAGCATATCCTGACACAGTCATTGTAAAGGGTATATCACGGATACCTGGAATACCAAGCCAATTGTCGTGCAACACCAGCTCACCCGGACTCAGTTGACCCAGCCAATAACCAAAGACTATATAGACTGCTGCCAAACCCAAAAGAGCAAAGCCGGCAACAGCTAGCCCCATAACGCTGCCACCCATGAGTGCAAGCTGAAGAGTTTTACCGAGGCTTTTACTTTCGCGAGCCATATTTGAAACACGCACGTTAGCCAATGTTGCAGTATGCATGCCAATCCATCCTGCAATTGCGCTCATGCATCCTCCAAAAATGAACGCTATACCTGCCTGCCAGGAGACTACTGTTGTCATGATAGCAAGTATTATAATTGCTATAAGGGCTATGGCACGATATTGCAGACTCATAAAAGCGTTTGCACCATCTTTTATAGCTGATGCTATCTGTTGCATTGATTCAGTGCCCGGAGATGCTTGTTTTACCTTGAAAAAGTTTGCAGCAGCTAATGCCAGTGAAATAACTACAGCCGCACCAATAACTAAAACAAGTAGACTATTCATTAATATGTTCCTTCTTTGTGAACGATTTTCTGTACCCGGATATTAAGATCTAAAAGACAAATTCAAGTATGCCATAAAATATTATTCAACACAAGCAGAGTGCAAGTTTTTCCAATAAAACTTTCTGTATAATTGACTAATGCTGAAATTTGAGATAGTCTTGTATTGTTACTGTGTGAAAATAGCTATTTCTACTCAAAATTCAAGTTTGGAGACAATCAATGAACAAAATTTCATCAAGTTTATCACCTCTCAAGCGTAATACTGTGGCAGTTGTAGCTGCGGCAACAGCAAGTGCTGTCTTATCCCAAGCTCAGCCTCTTCCTGATCCAGTTTTCCCGAACATAATCGGCGTACAACTTAAGGCAGGAGCCGACTGGTCGAAGGAACGTTTGACTGAAGCCCAGTCTCTGGGGTTTCGTATAGTGCGAAAAGGGATGTACTGGAGCTCGGTCGAAAAGACAAGAGGTGTATACGATTTTTCAGAATATGACGATGAGATCGCTTATGCAACCAAGCTGGGGCTCAGGGTAAGCATTACCTTGTTCGGAGGCAACTCGCTATACGAGAAAAAAGATGGTGTAAAAGGAATAATAACGGAGGAGGGAAGGCAGGGCTTTGCCGGCTTTGCCGCCGCTGCCGCTGCTCGCTACAAAGGAACAAACATTCTTTTCGAGATCTGGAACGAGCCTAATGTGCGTACTTTCTGGGGCAATCACGGCACACACAATACAAAACAATTTGCAAACGAGTATTCAGCCCTCGTTAACACAGTGACGCCCGCTATGTTGAAGGAAAATCCGAAATGTTTCGTTGTTGCAGGCTCTGTTTCCAACTACTGGGAGCCAAGCTATCAATGGACTGAATTTTGTTTCCAGAATGGAGTTTTAAAATCGGGCATCAGCGCATGGTCAGTCCATCCGTATGGCGTAAAAAATCCGGAACAGCATGAAGTAGGGCATACCAGAACGAGAGAGCTCCTTAAAAAATATGGTGCCCCGGATATGCCCATATTGAATACAGAGCGTGGCTATGCGGTCGCGAAAACGGCAACAGGGGAGGGATGGTCCGGCGGAGAGGCAGCCAAAACCCTGAACTATCAGGCAGAACACTTCATAAGGCAACTGCTGGTGGATCACCTCTGCGGGGTACGGTTCTCAGTCTGGTACGAATGGGGCGGAAACGAAGGTTTCGGCATGTGGAATCCCGACGGCTCGGCGCGCCCTGTTGAAGCATCGCTTAAAGAACTTATTTCCGAACTGGAAGGGTATGGTTTTTCTGAGCGAATTCAGGGCGACTCCAAACAGGACTACCTTGCTATTTTCAAAAACGCCAAAGGCGAAAAGAAAATAGCAGCCTGGACTTCTCCTCCTGCCGGCGGATCACCGGATGAAACATGGGAGCACGAAGTAGAGGTCGAATTGGGCGTAGGACATAAACCCATAACAATAAAGCTTGCCGGCCATCCAAAGTATATAAAAATTCCGGCGAATGCCAGACCTGTCAAGGCAGTAACGACTACTCCTGTCCCGGTTGCTGCTCCCGTCAAAGTTGAAACTCCACAGGGCGCAGTCGACTTGAAGTTGTTTGATGCAGGCAGGATGTGGAACTTTACAAAAAACACCGGTGATGGTTCTTTTGAATTGGGCAAAGATGCAGATGGAACTCCTATCGGCATTCTGAATTACGATTTTTCAAAATCCAAAAGTAAATCTACACCATACGTAATTGCTTCGACTTCACTTGAGGTCACAAAACCATGCAGCGCGCTTACATTTTTTGCCCGTTCACAGAATGCGCAGCAACTTACGTTCAGGGTTGTAGACAGCACAGGGCAAACTTTGCAGTTCAAGACGCGCATAAAGGGAACAGGTGAGTGGGAGGCAATACGATTTCCCCTGGATCGCAAACTGGAAAACTGGGATGGAGCCAAAGATGGTTTTGCTCACTTCCCGTTGAAGACGCTGGTGTTCAGTGTTCCGAAGCCTGCCGATGTGGAAAATGGCAAGGTAGAGTATGCCGGTTTTTCTGCGACAGGTTCAGGAATTGCGCAGACTCAGGCATCGGCTGCAGAAAAACCTGTTGCTCAATCCCGGGCGACTGATACTATGAGTGTCAAACTTTTTGATGTTAAAACCGGAGAACTTTCATATACGGGTGTGGTGGAAGGCGGATCTGCTCCAGTTGTTTCAACACCTGCGTCCCCCTCAGTTCCGACGATGCAGGCTGCCCCGAAGCTTGCTCCTGCTGATGTCCCGGCTGTGGCTTTACCGGAAGGAGGATTGGCTTTAAATCTTTTTGATGGCAGCACAGATTGGAACTTCATAAAAAATACCGGTGAGGGATCGTTCTCCTTCAAGAAGGATGCTGAAGGACGCGGCATTGGTATAATAAGTTATGATTTTACAAAGTCCGAAGCCAGAAGCACCCCTTATGTTCTTGCTTCTGCGTCTGTATCAATCCCTGGCGGCAAGGGGATTTCCATGAGGGTGCGCACATCTGTACCGCAACAGCTTACGTTCAGGGTAACAGACTCTACCGGACAAACCCTTCAACATAAAACAAAAGTGAAGGGGAGTGGCGATTGGGAAACTGTCCGTTTTCCGCTAGATAGAAAACTTGAGCATTGGGATGGTGCAAATGACGGTTTTGTACACTTCCCGTTAAAAAGCATGGTATTGAGTGTTCCTCAACCGCCATCAGTTTCAAGTGGAACTGTTGAATACGCTGAAGCTATTGCTGAGTAACAAAATACCCACTAACGACTGCCGTGCCCGGCTTGCCGGACCTAAAAAAAGCGCACACCGTGATGAGTGCGCTTTTTTATAGGTTTGCGTTTGTAACGCAATTAATCCTACATCATCCCATCCATTCTAGGCTGAGGCATTGCTACGGGAGTTTCCTTTTCAGGTATTTCAGTAACCATGCATTCAGTGGTTAGGAGCAGACCAGCTATAGACGTAGCATTTTGCAATGCCAGGCGAGTAACTTTGGCAGGATCAAGCACGCCTGCTTTGAGCATATCGACAAACTCGTCGGTAGCTGCGTTGTATCCGTTAGCACCGGTGGAAGACTCGACCTTGCTAACAACGAGTGCGGCTTCCTGACGTCCGCTGTTGGAAACTAGCTGACGTAGCGGGGCAGTGAGGCAGTTGTATACGATCTGCATACCAACTTTTTCATCACCATCAACTTCATTCATTGCTTTCTGCAGAGCTTTTCTGCAGCGGATTAAAGCTACGCCGCCACCGGGAATAATTCCTTCTTCGACAGCAGCACGTGTTGCATGAAGAGCATCTTCGATACGATCTTTTTTCTCTTTCATTTCCGTCTCAGTCGCGGCACCGACATTAATGACGGCTACACCGCCTGCCAATTTAGCCAGACGCTCCTGAAGCTTTTCGCGATCGTAATCAGAAGTAGTTTCTTCTATCTGATGTTTAATCTGTGAAACGCGTGCCTGGATAGCGCTTGTTTTTCCGCCGCCTTCAACTATAGTTGTGGCTTCTTTTTCCACTGTGATGCGCTTTGCAGAACCGAGGTCATCGAGGCTGATGCTTTCAAGCTTGATCCCGAGTTCTTCAGAGATCATTTTGCCGCCAGTCAAGATTGCAATGTCTTCGAGCATGGCTTTACGGCGATCACCAAATCCTGGTGCCTTGACTGCACATACGCTCAGGGAGCCGCGCAGCTTGTTTACTACGAGGGTTGCAAGAGCTTCACCATCGACATCTTCAGCGATGATAAGGAGAGGCTTGCCTGCTTTTGAGACGTTCTGAAGCAAAGGAAGCAGATCCTGCAGAGAGGAGATCTTCTTCTCATGAATCAAAATGTAAGCACTCTCGAGAGAAACTGTCTTTGTATCAGGATTCGTTACGAAGTAAGGGCTGAGATATCCCTTGTCGAATTGCATTCCTTCTACAACATCCAGAGTTGTTTCAATAGTTTTTGACTCTTCAACGGTTATAGTACCATCTTTGCCGACCTTATCCATTGCTTCGGCAATTTTTGAACCGATTTCAACGTCGCCGTTTGCAGATACTGCTGCTACCTGCTCAATTTCAGTATGCTCTTTGACCTTTTTAGCAAGCTTTGCGATGCTC
>JAAZFF010000059.1 GCA_012511845.1 Lentisphaerota bacterium | reverse complement strand
TGTTTCTTTAGCAGCCGGTGTTCTGTGTCTGCTGGCAGTATTTTTTATTTTAAAGCCTGCTTTGGCTGAATTGAAAACATCGAGTAAATCAGTAGCAGAAGCTCATGAAAATTTTAACAAATTACATTCAAATATAGCTTCTTTATCATCCCTGAACAAAGAGGTTGAAGTTCTTGAAGAAAAGCTTTTGTACTGGAATACGAACGGTGTATTATTGCCCCTTGCAAATTCTTTGGATATGCGCGCTATGTCGCTCATCTCACCAATAGCCAAGAAGTATGGTGTTTCCTTGGACGACAGCCTGGTAAGTAGCCTCCAGCAAATGCCGATTCTTCCATCAGAACCTGCTGAAGGGCGTATTTATGTCCGGCATCCCATCAGATTCTCAGGTTCTGGCTCGTATAATAATATTGTCAAAATGCTCGAAGAGATAGAGAAGAAATTGCCGATGGCAACGCTTTCTTCCCTGCGAATAATTTCTCAGCAGGATGATGTTGAAAAACATTTGCTCACTTTTTCAATTGAATGGCCCGTAGTAATTGAGCGTGTTGCAGCGCCTCAGACAACAAAACGTAAATGAATAAAATTCTAAAAAAAATAATATTTCTTTTTCTCCTTATGTCAAGTCTGTCGCTTGCACAGGCGTCTGACCTGCTTGTATACGGCATCGAAGATGAAATAGATACCGGCATTGAAGCCATTGTTTTACGTGATCCCTTTTGGCCTGTCGGATATAATCCTGACAGCAAGCAGGTTTTCGAACAAGTTGCTGAACCTGATTCTGAAAATGAAAACAAGATTGATGAGTCAGCCCCCGTAGTTGAAGTTGCAGAAATTCCTGTAGATGAAGAAGAATGGGAAACAGCAGAAAAAACAATCCCTCGCCAAAGCGGGATTTTTTCAGCAAGAAATCCTGAATCAGGAAAAAGTGAATTAAAAATGCTACTTGACAAGAAAAACTATTTTGCAGGAGACCTTTTATATGTTACAAATAATGCCATTGAGTTTGTTTGGAGAATTGATTCCATCGAATTCTCCCCGCCAAGTTTTAAAACATCAAGAGTAAGGGCTGAACGCGTTCCAAAGACGAGATAAACTTTTTAAAAACGTTTTTTAAACACCTCCAGGAATACTAAAATGAAAATAAATAAATGTTTGACCCCTCTGGTCATTTTCTCATTGCTTGCTCCTATATCATTATTCGCACAAGATACTGATAATGAAATAGACAATCTTATAACGGCAATTATTGCGGAAAGCCAAACAGAAGACACTTCAATTGAAACAGATGTAGTCGATTTTACAATTGAAGAAGCTTATGAAGTCTCAAGTGTTGTTGAAGTTGTTACAGATGAAAGAGCTGCTGAAATGTTGACAGAAGTAGCGGGGGCGGAAGTCGATGTTGCTGTTTCAGATTATGTGGCTGATGCTGTAGACGCCATTTTGTCTAATGAAGCTGATGTAGAGCCTTCAATGAGTACAAGTACTCCATCGGCAGTAATGCTACCGTTAATGGGGGAGGATCAGGAAGAGGATAAAGTTCTTGTTTCCATGGCATTTGAAGAAGTTTCCCTGACAGAAGTCGTTCGTGCTTTTCGGGATTCTACTGGTGCCAATATTATTTCAGCCTGGACAAACGAGTTTACAAGACCGGTAAGCGCACGCCTCGATAATGTTGAATGGTCGCAGGGTTTGAGTGCCATAGTTGCAGGTTATGGGCTTGAGCTTAAGGAGGAGCCTAGAGATTCATCGATCTTTGTTGTCCGGGAAAAAACATCTGCTGATGTTGAGCAACAGAGGCGGGTAGAGACGTTTGAATTAAAACATGCAGACGCCGAGAAGATATCAACCGTTCTCCAACATACTTTCAACCTCGAAGCACCTGCTGTAGCAGCAACAAACAGGGCTAGAAGAGCCACTGCAACTGGTGTAATGAGCAATAAATCTTTGACTGTGGCTTTTCCGTCAGCCAATGTAGTTGTTGTGAAGGGTACAGATGATGAAATAGATAGTTGCAGGAGTATTATCAAGGCGCTTGACAAGCCTGCCCATCAAGTTTACATAGAAGCAAGGTTCGTTCGATTAAGCGCAAAGGCGAGCAAACAACTTGGTATGAGGTGGGATTCCCTGAGTGATTGGGGTGCCAGCCTTGGTCCCCTGGAAGGAACTTTCAGCTACAATGACGACAGGTTCAGGGATTCTTCCGAAAGTACGGTTTATTCAGCATCCGGCAGACGAAGTGACTTGCCGGCACGTAAGGATCAGGCAACTCGGAGCTTTGAGTCAACACGTTCAAGGGGAAATGAATCAGGTTTCTCCAGCGGATTCATGGGGCAACTCTCTGTCTCGGAGTTTCGAGTGGCGATCAGCGCATTTGAAAAAATGGACGGTGCCCAGATATTTTCAAATCCAAAAGTAATAGTTGAAAATGCTACAACAGCTTATGTTGACATGACAACGAGAGAGCCCAATGTTGTTGTTAAAATAGAGGATTCATCTTCTGATTCAACACCCTCAAAAATATCATCACAGCTGGCAACTATTCCCGGGAAAAAAGATATTTGGGTTGGTGAAGCATTCTTTAAATATGGAATAGAGCTCGAAGTAACACCACGTGTCAGCCCGTCCGGACTGATAACTGTGGACATTGTTCCTTCAATAAGCCAAAGAGATTTTTCTGTTGAAAATGATGGATACAGGGTAATAGGGATGAATCGTTTCCCTATTATCAGAATGCAGCGATTGATCACTACTTTTACTATGGCTGATGGAAAAACAGCAGTAATAGGAGGTCTGACTGAGACAACGGAAAACAATGTTGATTCCGGGATTCCCCTGCTTCGCAGTATTCCTTTCATAGGTCCCAGGCTTTTCGGCTGGAAATCTCGTGTGAAAGAGCAGTCCGAAATTATTGTTTTTGTGACAGTAGGGCTTGCTGATCCTGAGACAATGGGACGCGAGGTTACTGTAGATAAAGGTGCCGGCATAGGCATGCCTATGAACGCTGTTCTTGGACGTGGATTGCTTGATGGCACTTTTAAGGAGCCTGGTGAAAGAACAGATGAAGAAATGTTTGATTTAGAGAAAAAGACTCTTCGCAGTTACAGAGTAAGGTGAAATAGAACATAAAAAATGGCTGGCATTGATAAATATTTACAAATATTAGTCCACGGAATGGGGAGCGATTTGCATATGAGTGCAAGTCGCAAACCGGTTGTACGTGTACACGGAACGATCTGCCAGCTTGATGATGCGCCGGTGTATTCGAGCGATGAAGTACTGGCGTACATCAAGGAAATTATTCCTGAAAAAAACTTTATTGAACTGACTACGGAATGGGATACTGACTGTGCTTATGAAATTCCGGGATTGGCGAGATTTCGCTTCAACGGATTTCGTGACATGAACGGATATGGATGCGTGATGCGAACCATTCCTGAAGATATTCCTTCATTTGAGGACTTGCGTCTTCCTGGAGTTCTGAGAGATTTTTGCGATCTCTCCAAAGGTTTAGTAGTTGTTACAGGCCCGACAGGCAGTGGAAAATCCACCACACTGGCAGCCATGATCGACTATATTAATACGAGGCGAAGAGAGCATATAATAACCATTGAAGACCCCATTGAGTTTGTACATACTCCTAAAAACTGCCAAATAAATCAACGCGAGGTCTTCCGCCATACAGAAAGTTTTGCCAGGGCGTTACGAGCTGCATTGCGTGAAGATCCCGACGTTGTGCTGGTAGGAGAGATGCGCGATCTTGAAACAATGGAGACGGCAATTGAAACTGCTGAAACCGGGCATCTTGTTTTTGCAACACTTCATACTAATAATGCATCCACAACAGTAGAAAGAATAATTGACAAATTCCCGGCGTCGAGACAAAATCAAATTCGTTCGATGCTTGCTGATACGCTCAGGGGTGTGGTAGCTCAGACACTTTGCAAAAGACAAGACTCTGACGGAAGAATAGCAGCGTTTGAAGTGCTTGTGGTAAATACCTCTGTTGCGGCACTGATTCGGGAGGCGAAGACCCACATGCTGCCGTCCGTCATACAGACCGGACGCAATCTCGGGATGCAGACATTTGCTGATGAACTTACGAATCTTGCTACCAAAGGTATTATAAGTGCAGAAGAGGCATATACAAAGGCAATTGACAAATCGGAAATTGAAACTAAATTTGCCCTGTCTGGAATATCTCTGGATTTTAAAGCAAAGGCTGCAGAAGAAGCACGTCTGCGAGGGTTGAACCGTGCGAGGGAGGTGTTTGATCAAATAAAGAGCACTTATGCGCAGGACCAGAAAAACCATGAACTGCAGGTGACGTACGCCTGGATATTGGCGACATCGCCATATGAGGAACTGCGCAATGGAAATCTGGCATTAAGGCTGGCTGAGCAGGCGAGTCGTGTATTTCGTGATAAAAATCCTGAATATCTTGTTGTACTGGCTGCAGCATTAGCAGAAAATCGCTCTTTCAAAAAGGCACTCGATATACTCCGTAGAGCTTCAGATTTGTATGTGACGAATGGCGATACTGTCAGGGCAGCAAACTTGAAGCATCAGCAGAATTTATATGAAAAAGGAAAAGCTTTCAGGGATGAGTGATGTCAGATAAAGGAGACCCAAAACTGCTCGAAGCTATAGATTTCTTCGAGAAAATGCTGGAAACTCTGCCTGGTGATCGCACCGGGTTGGAATTTCTTTCCGTTGCTTATGAACAGATTGGCGAGCGCGACAAACAGATTAAAGCCCTTATGGCGCTCTCGGAAACACTCCTGAAGGAAGGAGATGTAGAGAGCGCGACTGCTATCGCTGAAAAGCTTCGTACATTTACTGATAATCCCGCTGCAATAAACGCAGCTGATTTGGTTGAAAAGATTCTTAATAGAAAAGATGCAATTTCATCTATCAGATCTGGAGAGTTCTCAACTGACAATCTTTTTATAGAAGAAGAAAAGATAACTCAGAAAGCAAAAACTGCCGCTCCGGCACAAAACGTAAATAATAATGCATGGATAAGTGAAGCGGCTCGTAATGAAGTTGAGATCGTCTGGAAGTGGAAGGAAGAGGGGATTCTCACAAAAGAAGCATCAGCAGAGCTTCTGCATGTTTTTGTAGATCTTCCCGCAACTGATTATCCGCTTTTAATGTCAGCTCTCGGTATGGTGGAGGAGTACCATCCCCATCTTTCTGATGCTGCATTTGAATCGATGCAAAAATCTTGCAGTTTGCCGCCTATCCCCCTTGAGCTTTTTGAAATATCTCAGGAAGCCTTTGAAACACTGCCGCCGGATTACATAAAAATCAAGGGAGTAATTCCTTTCGCCCTTGTTTCCAATGAACTACTCGTTGGTGTCATGAATGGCATGAAGAAACAACTGCTTGAAGAGATTAAAACCCTTTCAGGGCGAACATGTCATTTCTTTCTTATCCATCCTCGTTCCTGGCATTTGGTTACGAAACCGCTCTTTGCAACAGAGTCGGTGACATGATGATATGAATTTTGATGCAGTTGCGATTGATTTCGAGACTACAGGCAGCGTTCCCGGATTTCCTGTTGAACCGTGGCAGGTAGGTTTGGCACCGATACACAGGAAAGACGTTTCCAGTGAGAATCTCTTCGAAAGCCTGTTGCGCATTGATGAACGCCCTTTTAACAGATATGCTCCGGGACGGCACGCAAAACTGCGTGTTGAGCTTGCCAGTTCTCCTTCGTTCCATGATATTTGGCCGATTCTCGAAAAATATCTTTGCGGACAAGTGCTGATAGCTCATAATGTTGGTACAGAGCGCTCAATGTTATCAGCTTATGCCCCCTTCATTGCCCTGGTCCCTGGATAGATACACTGGTTTTGTCACGTCTCGCCTGGCCGCAATTAGAGTCGTATGCTTTGGAATATCTTATAGTCAGATTGAAACTGCACAATGATGTGATGAAGCTTTGCCCGGGGCGCAGCTATCATGACGCCCTGTTTGATGCTACAGCTTGCGCAATACTTTTTCTGCATTTGCGCTCCCAACCAGGTTGGGACAGCATTCCGGTTGAGGAACTGGTTGAGATGTGTGGGGGCAGTTTAGAATAAAAGGGAAGTATCTTCAGCTGCAGCTGGAGGCAGATTCAGGTGTTTGCGCATTTCTTCTTCAGTCATTCGCTTTGTACCTATTTCTTCAGCTTTGTTAATTTTCGAACTACCAGGGTTTTTCCCAACGATAATATAGTCAGTTTTTTCAGAAACACTGCCGGTAACCTTGCCTCCGGCATCAGAAATCAGTGTTGAGACAGTGTTACGAGCAAGTCCATCGCTGAAGGTGCCTGTTATAACAATAGTTTTACCCTGAAAAAATGAATCAGTCCCGGTTGTTTTCTGTCCTTTTCTTCCTGCCGGATTTATGCCGAGTTCATTCATGCGTGCTACAAAATCAACTCCGTATTCTGAATCGAAAAATTTGCTAATAGCCCTGCAAACTTCCGGTTTTATATCAAGTATCAACTTGCTGCTGTTTTCCCCTTTTTCTGAAACAATTCCATCTGTCTTCATTTTCTCTACAAGTTCATCAACTTCCCTGCCAAGTTCGGCATATCGGACTCCCATTTTGTTTCTGTCCTCGTCAGATAGAGAACTGGCTTTTTGAGAATTCGGATTATTGGCACTGGCTTCCTCCGTCAGATCATAGAATTTCTTTGCATTTGAAATTGCCTTGGAGTTGGCAAAGTCGTTGAAATCTTCATGAATTCCTGCGAGTTCCCTTGCATTTTTACTGCCGACGCCCGATACACCTATAGCATAGATCCATCTTGCGAGTGGAAGAGATTTACTGCGTTCAATTGAATTTAAAATTGTTCTGGCGTTTGATTTTCCAAGAACCCTGCTGCTTACAACAGAATTCTCTGGGCTTTGCTCGAGAGTGATCTGGTCGCTCGTATTCACAACCTCAAACTTTGTCGGTTGCTCCAAGTTTAATGTGGAAAGAAGAATTTCGTTTAAATTAAAAATATCCATCGGATTAGAAATCAGCTTCTGTTCCACTAAAGCGGAAGCAACCCGCTCTCCCAGTCCTTCTATATCGAGAGCATCCCGTGATGCGAAATGACGCAGTCTGGCAGTAAGTTGGGCGGGGCAAAAAAGGTTAGTACATCGCCACGCAACCTCATTTTCACTTTTGCTTGTTGATTCTCCGCATACAGGGCATGAAGCCGGCATGGAGAATTCAACCTCATTTCCAGTGCGCTTCTCGAATAAAACTGATGTAACAGCAGGAATGACCTCACCGGCTTTTTCAATCAGGACGTGATCTCCGATCCTGATATCCTTACGCCTGATATCCTCTTCATTATGGAGCGTAGCCCTCGACACATCGGAACCGGCAACTCTCACAGTGCGAAGCTCCGCTACAGGCGTTAAAACTCCTGTTCTGCCAACCTGTACGGTTATTGCCTCAATTACAGTTTTAGCCTGCTCCGGCGCATATTTAAATGCTCTTGCCCATCGCGGAGCTTTAGCTGTGCTGCCGAGCAATTGATAAATTGTACGATTGTTTACCTTGATTACTCCACCATCAATTTCGAAGGGAAAACTATGCCGCAGTGTTTCAAGTTCATCAATAGCTGCCATCACTTCATTAATGTCTTTGCAACGCCAGATACGCGGAAGTGTCGGAAGTTTGAGAGCCTGCAAAAGTTGAAACATGGCAAAATGAGTTTCAGGCGGTTTAATGCCATCAATTACACCGGAGCTGTACAGTACCGCATCGAGAGGTCGTCTCGCAGTGATTGACGGATCAAGCAGTTTAATTGAGCCTGCGGCAGCATTTCTTGGATTTTTAAAAGGCTCCTCCCCATTTTCTACTTGAGATTCAATAAGCTTCAGAAACCCTGCCTTAGGCATGTATATTTCGCCGCGTACTTCGAAATGAATTGCTTCTGTTTGAATGCGTAACGGAATTGTTCTTATTGTTCTGACATTTTCAGTAATATTATCACCGACTTCTCCATTACCTCTCGTTGCAGCAGTTTCCAGAAGTCCGTCTATATAGTGCAAAGTAAATGCCACACCATCAATTTTGGGCTCCACCATGTATTCCAGTGGCGTAGTGCCGACCATGCCACAAATCATCTTGTCGTATTCCAGAAGTTCGCTTCTGGCATACGTGTTGTCGAGGGATTCCATGCGCATAATATGTTCGAACGGCTTGAATTGCGATATCGGTTCTCCTCCGATACGCAGGGACGGAGAGTCCGGTGTAGCAAGCTCGGGAAACTTCTTTTCGAGACTGATCAATTCATGCATTAATTTGTCGTACTCGAAATCAGATATTTCAGGTTTTGCCTGAATATAATAAAGATTATTGTGATGTTCGATTAACTCACGCAATTCAGCTGCCCGGGCAGCTGAATTGGAATTGTGTTCAAATTTACTTTTGGAAAAAGAGAAAAGATCATCATTCATTTTTTAACCTTGGGAAAAATGCCGGAATTTTATGTTTGATTTTAAAGTCTGATTTCTGTATTATATCTGTTTTTGAAATAACGGGCGAGTAACTCAGTTGGTTAGAGTATCTGGTTTACACCCAGACGGTCGCTGGTTCGAGTCCTGCCTCGCCCACCATTTCATTTAATAGTTCAGAAGTAACCATTCGGGCAGGTGTCTTTTACCTTTTTTGAGGTCTGCCGAGTTTATTTCGCATTGTGAGTCGAAAGTTTTTAGCATTTTGTGGAACTCTTTCCCGTGATTCATGTATACGGTATGGCAGAGTTCATGAACTATTACATGTCTTAAGAGTCGTGGAGGCAGGAACAGCAGGTGCGCACAAAGGGAGATTGTTCCACTGCTGGAATAACTTCCCCAAATTGTTTTCTGAAAACCTATACGTATTCGCTCAGGGCACTTTACTCCCATTTCTTTTGCCAGTTCACACACATAGTTCTTTAAATACTCCCTACTTTCATTACGAAGCCACTCGCGCAAGGCCTTGTTG
>JAAZFF010000058.1 GCA_012511845.1 Lentisphaerota bacterium | reverse complement strand
GTCCTATAGTGGAGCATGGCTCAAGCGTTACATACATTTCCGCTCCACGCACTTTTTCGCCTGAAGCATCAATTGCGATGGCTTCTGCATGTCTGCCGCCGGCGTACTCATGATACCCGTGACCTATCACATCATTATCAAGCACTATGACGCAACCCACAGGTGGATTTGGCCGTGTTCCTCCCTCGCCGACTTCAGCCCAGGCAAGGGCCTGACGCATAAAATCCACATCACGCTCCTGAAACAAATTCCGCCCCGTATCCTTTTCCGCTTTCAGCCTGTTTTCCTTTGTTTATACAATCTGCAAAAATACATCACGTATTCTAAACAACGCATAGGGCTATGTCAATCAGGGGAAAGCTGTATGAGTACTTTTTCAAAACTTCTTCACAAGATAGGGCGAGACCCGGCAAGCCGCAAACCACCGTGATCTGCCGGGTGACCTCAACAGGATAGATGGGACGAACAGGACAAACGAGGCTATAGTCGAGTTCTGTCCTCATCTTCCTGCACGGGAAATGTGTACGAACTCCCAGCAAACTTACAACACGATACAATTAGAATTCCATTGACAAAATATATCATAAATCGTAGATTTATCGTGTGTTTTGTATCTTTCTATCATCGCTAAATTGTCGCAGTGGCATTGGCGTAAAGCGAAGCTCCTGGGCATTCAAGCGACGTAAACAGTTCTGGAATCCCTATTTGAAAATTCCCTTTTAATAACAAACATGGAACAGGAGATTTTAAAGGTCATGAAATTATGTAAACACATTGTTTTTGTTATAGCGCTTACTGCAATAACTACTGCAGCAAAAGCAGTCAATTCTGATACACCGGGTCTTTATGAAGCCCGTCTGGGAGGGCAAGCCGTCTACGCCGACACGCTTCCCTCCCCCGCTCCCGACCGCAGCATCCTCGGTCCCTATGGGGCAAATGCGTGGGGAAGCGACAGCGCAGGATTTGATGTCAATTATGTAGTTCCTGATATCTGGCCGCCCTCTACTGGCGGCTGGGGCAACTATACTACCTTCATATATTTCGGCTACATCTACATTCCTGCGGGCTCCAATACTGCAACATATGCAATAAGTTTTGACGATAAAAAACGACTTTTCATCTCTGGCGCTGAGGTTTGCGGCAACGGTAATGCCGACGGCGACTGGAACCGGACTGCTATCGGTACTGCCACGTTCCCCACCGGCTGGCATTCTTTCTATCTTATCATGGACAACGGAGCCGGAGGATTTGGACCGACCGGCAACTGGCAAACACAGGAAAAAGGCTTTGCCATGCGCTACGGGGGTTACAGTAATAACCCAGACGACTTCTTTTTTCCTGTAGATCCAGGCGACGGCTCCCTTTTCTCCCTGGAGTTTCCACCGCACGCAGTTGTGCTGAGCAGCGAATCGAAACTGTTAAGCATAGGACTGGACATTGGAAAACTGGAAACTCATGTAGTCATGGGCACTAACGCTACCACTACACTGCGGCTCTATTACGGACTCAGCGATGCCGGGGGTGATGCCAATTCGTGGTCCGGCTACGTAGATTATCCTGAAGCAATAACTGAAACAGGCACTTATGCCATTACGCTTACAAATCTTGTCGCCAATTCAGACTATTACTGCCGCTTTGCAACTGTCGATGCCGGCGGAACTCCTACAATGGCAATCAATACAAAAACATTCCCTACAGTGGACTCTGTATACCCTGAGTTTGGCGCTATACAACTTACCGGCTCACAAAAAACATCTGTAACACTTGGCGGCGATCTGATTGCCGGCTTTCCAACCGTACAAATCAATGCTTACATTGATACAGTAGACCACGGCTCCGATTCACTCCCGGAAGATTGGGCAAGCACTGCATACGCAGGTGAGGTGGAACTGGCAGGCTCGTTTTCCACCACGTTGTCTGATTTAGTATCTGCCACAGATTATTTTGTGCGCTTTTATGCCACAAACGACAATGACGCTGTATGGAGTGCCCCTATAGAGGTTACAACAAGATCACCTTCACTTCGTGCTATAGATCAATACCCGAGGATAGGCGGAGAAGGACAAATAACTGTCGCTACTGTTCCCGTATCGCTCGACACCCCCGCCGGCAAACCTGTCTCGTTCCGGTGGTATACCGTGCAGCCGGGTGATGCTAACTGCGAAAATGCCGTGCCGGGAGTGCACTACATAGAAGACTCCGGTCTAATCGTCATGCCGGCAGGTCTTACAGAAACCAACTTCACGGTAAGTGTGCTAGGCAACGATCTTGATGAGTTTCCTGGAAAGCATTTCTGGGTTGCTTTCGACTCCCTCACCAACATCTCCTCAACTCCTCTCGTTGAAATAGGCACGCTCGCTGATTTCGGAGAGCAAATCTTCTACGAAGACTTCAGCAGCGGTTTAAGCCGCTGGACTGCACACATGGGGATGTGTGGACAGAATGGGCTGATGGTAATTCATACTGTCGTGTGGGTAACGCTTCCAAGTATGCGGTTACGGGGAACAAGGTTCAATCACGTAATGAATACGGAATGCGTGTTATGTGTCAGGGCGGTATCTACAACGGCTGGCAAGGCTGGGGCATTATAGCCAACAACCAAGAGAGCGAAGGCGGCGGCTTCGGATACATGTTCAGAATCAATAACGGCGGCTCAGGCGATTACGGCGGCATGGGAGGACGACTCTATATAAACGGAGAATTTGCAGCTGGCATAGAGAACGTACACGGTATGGACGGATCACGCGTTGGAATCAGACACGTATCAAGACCTCTTTCGATTCGAATCACTAAAACTCCGGAAGGACACAACGGGGTTCGCTGTTGGGCAGGATACAGCAGGGCAATCGACTACATTTATGATAGCGGAGAACTCCGCGAAAGTGGTAAATTCGGTAGCATCAACGAAGGCTGGAATGAGCTCTGCTTCGATAC
>JAAZFF010000057.1 GCA_012511845.1 Lentisphaerota bacterium | reverse complement strand
TCTTTGGGCGAGTCCCAGATTGGAAGATTATCGAAATCAGACAAATCTGTTACTGGCTGTTAACTCTTATAATGTCTCAATTACCGGAGAAGGTGAAATTCACGGGCAGTCACCGCAATGGCTTTTCCCATGGCTTAACGAGGGGCCGACCGATTGGCAATCACTCAACACCCGCCGCCCGGGCAGGCTTATTTTGTTCGATAGCTGCAACCATGTATCGGTTCGCGGTATTCGAATTTATGATTCTCCAACCTGGACGCTTGTATTTGAGAAATGTAAGCATGTTGCGGTATGCGGCGTGTTTATGCGTCATACAGATATTATCAACGCTGACGGTATTGATATTGTAGACTCGAGTCACGTAACAATTTCCGACTGTAATCTGCATGTGACGGACGATGCAATCTGTTTTAAAAACAAAACAGCCGATGCTCCCGGCGTCCGTAATGTTGCAGTCACAAACTGCGTTATCCGCACTTTGTGTAATGCTGTAAAAATCGGAACAGAGAGCGATGGGGTGTTTGAGAATATTGCTGTCTCCAACATCGTTGTACATAATCCAAATGAAGATTTCAAGTATGCTGAGGGCGGGATAAACATAGCTCTTTGTGATGGCGGATCTGTACGAAATGTGATTTTCAACAACTTTGTGATGGATAATGTTGAATGTCCGTTTTATCTTGTCAGTACGCCTCGCAAGTCGCGACGTAAAGCTGACGGCGTTGTTAAAGCCGGGACGATTGAAAACATAAGTATTTCCAATATAAGAGCAGATGGTTACAGGTATACGCCTTTTGTTGTCGGTTGTCCTGATGTGCCGATTCGCGGTATTGAGCTTTCCGACATACATATTCGCAAAACAGCTGAGTTCCGTGATGCTCCATTTGGCGTCGATGTTCCTGAGTGCGACCAGCAATACCCCACGCCATTTATGTTTGGAAGTCCGAGCGGTGGGCAGCGTGGCTGCGGAGACGGGCTTCCGGCTTACGGACTGTATCTGCGTGATGTTGACGGGTTGCGTGCCCGGAATTTTACAGTAGATAGTACGGGTGAAGATTGCAGACAACTTCGCGTGCAGGAGCGTTGCCGTAATATTGAATTTATTTAAACAGGAAAAACACAATCATTAATTGGAAAATACAATGAAAAGATATATATCAACCTTAATCAGAATAGCTGCTGCTTTGGTGGCAGTGTCAGGACTCTGCCACGCAGAGGCTAGTGGCAGGGCGGTGGCGCGTCGGATGACAGAGGCGCCGGTTGTTGACGGAGTTTTGACAGAATGGAATACCTTTCCGCAGGTTGAGATGACAGAACCGGCAGTGCCGGATTTGAAGGTAGAGCGTTCCGTGCTCGGCTGGACTGATGATGCGCTTCATGTTGCATTCCGTGTTATGGATAAAGCTGTTGTGAACAACGAAAAGTTTGATCGACTTGATAACGGTGACTGCTTTGAAATCCGCATTGTGTCTCCTGTCGGTAATCGCAACACTTTCCTGCGTGTGCTGGTTGCGCCATCATCAGCGGAAGGGCATTCTGCCTGTGTTGTGAAGCGGCGCACTATCAATCCCAAGAAGACTGAGACACTGCTTGCCACAACAGAGCCTTCAACGCTTGAGGGTTTTGAATGGGCATTGTCTCGTGCTGAAAGATCCTGGAGTGTTGAGCTTTCTATTCCATTTTCCATGTTGGAAGTTAAACCTGAGAAAGGTTTGAGTTTTCCCTTTGTGATGGTTGTCTGGGATCGCGACAGGGATGACATAGATGAGTGGGCTGCCGGAGGCGGCTGGCACAAGCGCAGTGAGAGCTCAAACCAGAAGGCGCGTCCGAGCCAATGGCCAACGTTTACACTTGCTGATGAAAATGTTTTTGAGACGGTCAAAATAAGTTCAGGTGTTCGCATCGGGCATCACCGTCCATGCAATCTGTTTATACCGTCGGAAGATGTTGCGTTCAAATTTACGCTGAAGAGTTTTCCTGAGGGAAGCGGAACGGTTGAAGCGGTTATAAAGGACGGCTTTGGAGTTGAGCGTAAACGTTCAACGATGGATGTTGTGGTGGAACCCAAGATGTCGGACGAGTTTACTTTGGAGCTTGGCAGGCTTGATCGCGGATATTACGAACTTTCGTTGTCTGCGGATATTAAAGGGGTAGATGGACGAAATGCTATTGGAGCCGGTAGTGCTTCTTTTGGTGTTATTGAGCAGACGGATATAAGCTCGGAGGCTTTTCTGAAGGAGGATCGACGCTTCGG
>JAAZFF010000056.1 GCA_012511845.1 Lentisphaerota bacterium | reverse complement strand
TATATATTGAGGACCTGCGTACAGCTACCGAGATCCCCGTAGAATTTTCAGCTGAGATCACGCTTCATTTTCATGCCAAGGATGCCGATGATTTTGCAGCCAACCTGCTGAAAGAAAAACGTGAACTCAGTTATGAGGAACTGGCAGGGGTTCTGGGCGCGGAGGTACGCTATGCTGTGGAGAATCTTTGCAACACCTCCACGATCGAAGATCTTGTAAAAGATCCGCAGCGACGTCTGCATGCGGAAAATGTGTTGCACGAAACGCTGGATCCGGCGCTAAAGCGCTTTGGGCTTGAACTTGTGCGGGTGGGAGCGGCCGACTTCGGAGGCGATGCTTTTGAGGAATTGCGGGCGCAGGCAGGAGAGATGGAAATAAAGTGGCGCGAAATGGAAATCAAGCGTCGTGAAATCGAGTTTGGCGAAAGGATGCGTGATCTCCTTGCAGGCGATAAGATGCACGAATTCAAGGGTGAAAGTGATTTGGCTGAATACGTTGCCCAAATTGCCCAGGAGAAGCAGGTATCAGATAAACTGCGTGAACATGAACTTGCCAGACTGGTTCAGGTGCAGCGCAATGAACTGGATCGTGAAGACGCATCGTTTGCAATGGCCCGGGAACAGGAGCAGGCGGCACATCAGATCGGCATAAAAATACAGTGGGACAGTTATACCAGTGAAAAACTGCAGAAGGATGCCAAACTGCAGGATGAAATTGAGCGAATGCGGATAAGCCGTGAATATGACGAAGCCATGGGAGCGCTTAAACTGCGGGAGATTAAAGAGTCGAACAGGGCAAAATCACTTCGTGAAAAAGCCGACATAATGAAAGGGAAATCTGCGGAGGAAATGCTTTCACTTGTCGATGATCCGGAGCAGCGCGACCAGATTGTAAAGTTGGCGACTCTGACCCAGCAGAAGGATATGACGCCCGAGCAGATACTGGCAACACTGGCGGCAAGTTCTTCGTCGGCAGCCCAGGCACTGACCCAAATGAGCATGGCGCAGAAGGATGAAGCTCACAAAATGCTCGCCGAGTATAAACAACTGCATTCTGACAACGCTGATCGCGATGAAAGAATGCTGTTGCGTGTAGCTGAAATTATGGCTGTAGCGGCGAAGAGAACGGATCAGCCCCCAACACAGCAGATATTCAAATAAACATGATTGCTTAACGGATATGGACGATATACAAAAGAGCGTAAGATGTGCCCATTGCGGACGCCTTACAGATCCAGGCAACTTTTGCCAGCGTTGCGGCAAATTGCTTTCAGAGGAAGTGGTTCAGCAAAAAGACGGTAGCAAAATTACGACGGAAAAATTTGTCGGCTTTTCAGAAAAAGAACCGGAAATTGAAAATATTTCGTCCATAATAAAAGGTGCAGGTGAAGAAAGTATACGCGATGTACCCGCTTGCCCTCCGGATGCGGAGCCGGTAATACTGGAACTTTCTCCAATTAATAAAATAGCGTTATCGGAGCGGGATGAAATAAGCTCTTCCGCCCTTTCAGGAGTGCCATGCGGAACATCAGGCGCGGGCAGTCTGCCTGACTGTCCTCTGCGGATTGAGTATAATTTTGCCAGGGCATTTGTTGTTGGGCAGATGTATCCCTTTGAATTCAACATACGTGCGTTAAGGGAGGGAGTAGACAGGGTTGCTATAGGGTTCAGGTGTTCGCATTATGCCCATTCGTTGCCACCGGATCTGGAGATTACTGCCCGGGTGGGCCGTGCTTACTCTATCCCGTGGTCCATCATGTTCGCACCGGAGGGGGAAACTATTGGGCAACTCGCCATAAGAATTTATATTGGCTGGAGAGAAGCGGGCGATGATGAATGGCACTGGTTGTACAGCACGGTATCACATCGGATTTATCCGGCTCAAATGCCGGCACGTGAATTGGCGGAAAAGCTTGTTGTAAATATAGAAGAGAATATAAATATTCACGGCGGTCATGCCAATGATGTTACTGTGCGCAATGTTGTGGGAGACGTACATCGGATAGCGGAACAGATGGATCATGGAAGCAAGGCGATTTCGATTATTGACAAACTCTCGGCTCTAAAGCTGTACAATCCACTTGCTCTTATTCCATCCCGTCCACCGATTCCGATATTCAGGCTACCTGATGCGCCGCCACCGGCTGCCGCCCGCATTTCGGCACTGACCCTGCACTACAACGGATGGCGTTTTCACTTGCTTGGACAGAATACTGCAAGTTTTGGACGTCAGCGTGAAGTTAACGATTTGGTTTTACGTGTAATGGGCTCAGACGGGCGGATCGATACTGAACGCTCTGTGTTAATAAGTAAAAAGCACGGCACTATAGAATATCGCGGCTCCAGATGTGTTATCAGGGATAATTCTTCCCTGGGTACAGCGGTGGACGGACGGATGCTTAAAAAAGGTGATGTATCCGAATTGTCCGCTTCGGGTGTTCATAAGCTGGCGTTGGCGGCAGGCGGAAATAATGGCAGAAAGGCGATGCAACTGGAGCTTTCCACATATAATTGCAATCATGCGTTATTGCAGGAATGTCCTCATGCGGGCAATTGCCCGGGGTCAGTCCCGGCATCGCTGCAAATCCGCCGTACTGACGATTTGAAGGAAAGCTATATGTTCGTATGGCGGTGTGGACTTTTGGGCAAAATGATTTCAGGGTTGATGGATGCAACAGTTTATCGTGTGGACGGTGCTTTTCAATTGCGCCGCCCGGGACGTCCGTCAACCTGGCTCATTCCGGGTCAGCAGATAGAGTATTCCGCCGGTAAATATCTGACAGTTTCAAACTATGAACAAATAAAATTAACCTCTCGTTAAAGAAAGGATTATGCTGCATGAAAAGATTAACAAACATACTGGTTCGCTCCCTGACTCTCGTAGTTTTGGGAGGTATGCTGACCGGCTGCCATACGATGGTGGGACCGGACGATGGCAGGAGCAAAGGCCGCAGAGATGTTTCTGCGGACAGGGAGGTAAATACTCCCGAAGAGCTTGTGCATTATCTGAACTTCGGTGTTCGCGCTGAGGCAAAGACACCGGAAGCGAAGTCGCTGGCTGAACTTGTTGAAAGTCAGACTGCAGGGCGTTTAATTGCAAAAGGTCAGGTTCTTAAACCGAGTCTGGCTGACGTGTTACTGGAGCTTTCTGTAAATCAGACGGTATTTGACCAGAGTGGTGAGTTCATTCTGCTGGATGGCGAAGTCGACGGAACAATAAAGCGCCTTTATGATGGTCAACTCCTGGCACATGATCGCCTGACAGCACGAGGCAAGCGCGAGCTGGGAATGGATAAGGCAGTGGCAAGTCTCGGAGAGGTTTTAGTGCCTAAAATTGACAATTGGGTGGATAACGCCATTAAACCGGGGCGAATCCCGATGGCTGCAAGCATTATAAATGTGAAACGCGCACGGACGATTGATTTTACACCGGGTTCAAGACTTAATGCCGAATACGCCGAAAAATTTGTTAATCATGTGTCAGCCCTGCCGGGCGTAATGAAATGCGAACTCGTTGGAGAAGTGCCTGATGAACGTTTACTTAAATTCCGGGTCATATATTTGAAAGATTTCTTCCCTGCGGGTCTGTTGAATAAAATTCTTGCAACAAAAAATGATTTGCAGCTTAAAAAGTAGTCTGAAATTTATTTGGGAAAAGGAAAATACCATGAATAAAATAACAACGTGTAACCAATTTCATAGAAATTATCCGGAACCGTATTCCGGCTCAAAATCAGGTTGCCGGATAAAAGAAGGCAGAAAATTAATTTCCCTGCCAGTATCCAAAATTGTTGTTCTGCTGACACTGGCAGTTTGCTTTGCTGTACCGGCATCCGGACAGGATGAGGACATCCGGCAGGCAATTCAGGGTGCGCTGAAGGAAGCATCCGTGTCGTTAAAGCAATCCGGCATTCAGGCGGGAGTGCCTATTTCGAGCCTGCCCATTCACAATGATAAAAATGGCTATGTTGAATCGCAGATCAAGCTGGGCGTAACAGATGCCGGCCTGCAATACGTGGAGGGGAAAACCGATCCTTTCTGGGATGAAGTGCTTTCAGAAGTCGCCTGGAATACGCGCAAAGCCGACATGATGGATCAGAAAACGCTCGTTACGTTCGGAAAACTGAAGGCATCTAAAATCCTGATATACGGAACTGTTCGTGCCGCTGAAAAAACAGGGCGACGTGTTTATGCGGAAATTGAGCTTCATGCCAGCTCCCTGGAGACAAAAGAACACCTCTGGGGAGGTAATTTTGCCAAGCGCATATATTTGCCGGGACCTGAACCGATATATGGTATTACCGATATTCCTTCGGAAATCAGGGATCCCATGAAGGCACAACTCGGCTCCAGGGTGGCTGATTCACTAAAGCGGGCATCTGAAAAACTTTCTCCGATAAAAACGGTAGCCTTTGTGCCATTGGCGGGGGATGTGGATCAATACGTTACACTGATGATGCGTGATGCCATATCAGGAAGTCACCTCAACCCGAAAGGGCTCGATCTGAATACATTGGGGGAAGCACGGATGTTGTTGCGTGATCAGCCTGTGCAGGCAGATGCTTTATTGTACGGGGCAGTTCGTGATATATCACAGAAACTAAGCTCGCGAACTTTTGCCTCAACTACATGGCTTGTTGAAGCAGAGATACAGTCGTGCATAGAAGACTCCACTTCGAATGAAGTACTCTGGAGCGATACGATAACTGTGTCAGAGGTCTATACGAGTACAATGACAAAGTGGGAAGTTTGGAGCGAAATAATCTATCCCTATCTGGTAGTGCATCCGCTTATCTGGGTTCTACCGCTTGCCATATTGGCAGGACTTATTGTAATATTCAGATTAATTCGTGCCAACACACGAGTTCGTTGATGTTTCGGTAATGCTGGAAGCCTCATCCCATGACTAAAGAAATTATGACATCCTGCTGCATTTGCGGGCGTGATCTGCCCAACAGATATGCCATGGCGGGAAGGTGTCAGGAACCCGGCTGCGAAAACGCCTTTTGTGCCCTTCACTGGAGAACGGGCAATCAGCACTGCAGGGAACATGGGTGGAGGGACGGGGCGTTGTGCGAGTCGGCGGATACTCATGCCATGACATCAGAAGAAGAACATTCGGCTCAACAGGAGGAGACAAAAATGTCAACACCAGAACAGAACAAAGCAGGCGAAAGCCGCATTCGTGAGTGGGCGCGCACCCACCTGACTGCCAGGCAGGCACGCAAAATAATGCAGTCGACGGTAGACTTTGCCACGAAAGCCGGTCGATCTGCCGGCTCACTCGTGTCACGTCTTAGAAACGAGAAAAGTCCCGAAGATATGCTCAGGGCGATCGATGATGCCCTGGAGTCGAACAGGGCAAGGAGGCTTCCGCTCGCTGAACGTGTTGAGAACCTGTACAAGACGATTGTTACACGCAGGAAGGTGTACGAAAGTGCCCCGCCTTCGCGCAGGAAAATTCTGGAAATGGAACTTCGCAATCTGATGGCGGAATATAAGGGTGCGGAACGGGAACTGGAAACGTTTTATGAAAATGAGCATTCGTTGAATGTTGTGCGGGGACGCCTGCTTGAACTGATGGCGCACGGGATGCGTCAGCTTCATGAACAAACTGTCGATAAACTTATTGATGATATAGAAGAAGCCGTAGAATCGGCTGATGGGGTGCAGGGTGCGGTTCGTGATTTGGATAAGTCCGGCAGGCGACGCGAACGTGAAGGGGATATGGAATCGTTTGAGGCAGAACTGGCGGGATTCGGTGAACTGCCCGAAGAAGAAATGCCTGAAATTACAGAGGTCCCGCAACCAACAGAAACTGAACCTGTTGCGCAGCCTGAAGAGGAAGAGGGATTGGGGGTTGGCGATTAGATCACGCGGAGATGCGGAGGGCGCGGATGGGAACGGATATATACAATGCGGAGGCGCGGAGAACGCGGAAAATTTTCTGGAGGGCGAAGCTATGCTAAGCCGTCGGATGCAGGTACGGAGCATCGCGGTCCCGGCTACCCACTGCCCACTGCCCACTGATCACTTTCTTCAGGGCGAATGTCCTCATGAGCCGTGCGGAGGGGATAGAAACAACGCAGAGGCTAAGCAGCTGCGATGCGAGTACGGGGCCTCGCGGTCCCAGCTACCCACTGCCCACTGATCACTTTCTTCAGGGCGAATGTCCTCATGAGCCGTGAGGATGGGATAGGAACAACGCGGAGGCAATGTGGGGACGCAGAGGGTGCAGAGAATGTGCTGAAGATGTGAAAAAAGGTAGGGTGCCGCTCTCCGAGCGCGCCGCAAGAAGGATAAAAAAGGAAGGTTTTATTACAGGAGGTTAATATATGGGTTTTAATCTGTTTAAATCGAAAGCACGCCGTGCCCGCGAGGAGCGGCGTGAGCGGCGTCAGGCGTTTCGTCAGGCTGAGAATGCAATAGACGATGTAAAAGGTCGCATAGGGACAATGACGAAGGAATCTCAGAAACTTTGGGAGGATGCTCGTGAAGCGCTTAAGTCAGGACAGAAAGCTGCGGCGCAGCGTGCGCTTACAAGTTACCGTGCGTCTCAGGTGCTTGCAACAAAGCTGGAACAGAAGCGCTGGGTTTTTGAGCAGTATCTTACGAAAATGCAGGTGGCTGAAAGCGATAATCAGTTTGCCTCGGCTCTCGGTGCTCTCAACAAGGTAATAAACATAGATCCTGAGCGTGTTGCAGATGTCTTCGATTCGGCTCAGGATATATTGGGAGAACAGGTTGATTCCGATCGTTTCTGGAACAAACTTTACAGCAAGGAAATGGATGGTGCCAGTGGTGCCCTGGAAGACTACATACCAACCCTGGAAGATCTCGGTGTGCAACTTGAACAGGAGGTCGCTGTAGAAATCGGAGCCTCCGATGCACCGGTCTCCGCAAATCAGGAAATAGATTCACGACTCGCGGCGGGGCAGGAGAGAGTGAAGAAGTTGTTGGAGGGAAAATGACAACGCGGAGAGGCGGAGATCGCGGAGGCTTGGCTGACGGGGTTGGAACAACGCGGAGACGCGGAGGCTTGGCTTGACGGTATTGGAGCAACGCGGAGAATTTTCTGGAGGGCGAAGCTGTGCTGAGCCGTGAGGATGCAGGTACGGAGCCCTGCGGTCCCAGCTACCCACTGCCCACTGCCCACTAATCACTTTCTTCAGGGCGAATGTCCTCATGAGCCGTGCGGAGGGGAACGGATAGGAACAATGCGGAGGCGCGGATATCGCGGAGGGGAGAGAAAGCATCATAGGGATGGGATTGGGGATGAAACAATGCAGGGATGTGGAGATTTTATGAAAGAGTTGACGGATGTTGATAAGCCTGAGAATCAGTTGGCAGGAATTATTATTGAAGCTTCAATTGAAGTGCATCGTGAAATGGGGTCTGGATTATTGGAGTCAGTCTATCTAACATGTCTGTCTCGTGAATTATCCGGTAAAGGCTTGAATATAAAGCGCGAGGTCGTTTTCCCTGTGTACTATAAAGGTCGGCAAACAGATCAAGTTCTTCGTATTGATCTTCTCGTTGAAGATCTGGTTGTTGTCGAAATAAAGTCTTCCATAGATTTACAACCCTTATTTTTAAGTCAGCTTAAAACCTATCTGAAAATAACTGACAAGCGTCTGGGATTGCTGATTAATTTTAATGTCCCAATTCTCAAAGAGGGAATCAGGAGAGTAGTCAATGGTTTATAAAGCACTTATTCACCTTCTTTTGTATATCACTCTTGCGCTCTCCGCTTCCCCGCATTGCATACACCCATTCTCCCCCGTGTCCCCGCGTTGTTTTCTTTCTCTTTCCTCCGCATCCTCCGCTTCTCCGCGTTGTTTTCTTTCTCTTTCCTCCGCGTCCTCCGCTTCCCCGCATTGCACTCTTTCTTCCACCTCCGCACTCTCCATCTCCCTGCGCTGTATATACCCATTCTCCTCCGCGCCCTCCGCGTCTCCGCGTTGTTTTCTTTCTCTTTCCTCCGCGCCCTCCGCGTCCCCGCGTTGTTTTCTTTCTTCCACCCCCACATTCTCCGCTTCACCGCGAGGAGGTCTTACATGAGCTTTTTATTTGACAAAAAAATAGAACACGAAAATCTCTGCGAGGCAGCGATTCGTGAAGGGCGATCGGCAGAGGCAGTTTTTCATGCAGCCAAGGCTGGGGATTTCTGCCTTGCACTTGCAAAGCAATCCGATGGTACGATCGCAGAACGTTACCTGCAGGTTGGAGAAAGCTGGCTTGATATTGCCGAACGCCTTCAAACCAGCCCGCTGCCTTCCGTTTCTTCCGGATCAGATAAACCTGCCTCCCGTACATCACAATCTCCAATTGCCACTGCGTCTCTGCGTGGCACTCCAATTGACGATTCCGAATTTCAGATAGCAGAAATACCTGATGTTTCATTCGATGATATAGCCGGCATGGAGGTGGCGAAAGAGGCCATTTTCGACATGATTGTTCATCCGATGCGTGAGCCGGAAAAGGCACGTGCACTCAAACTCAAGCCGGGAGGGGGAGTGCTTCTTTACGGACCTCCCGGAACAGGTAAAACCATGTTCGGGAAAGCAATAGCCCATGAAATAGACGCTCCCTTTTTCTATGCGTCAGGCGCGCAGATTCGTTCGAAGTGGCACGGAGAATCGGAGCAGAGGTTGAGCAGATTAATCCAGTCAGCGCGTGAAAAACCTGTTGCGGTTCTTTTTCTGGATGAGGTTGATGGTCTTCTGCCGCGACGTGCCAGCGGGTCATCAGTAGTAGATAACAGAATAGTAACCCAGTTTCTTGCCGACATCGGCGGCTTCCGTGATTCGGAGAATATCCTGCTTCTGCTCGGCGCAACAAACAAACCATGGGAAATAGATGAGGCTGTTTTCCGGACAGGACGTTTTGATGAGAAAATTTATATTGGTCCCCCCGATGCCGGGGCACGGCGCGGGTTGCTCGAAATACACCTTGCAGGCGTACCTTTGGAAGATGATTTCAATTTTGAAAAGTGGGCGATGCGTCTGGAGGGATATACGGGCAGTGATATAGTGGGGCTGGTTCATGATGCCAAACGTTCCGCTTTGCGCCGGAGTGTTTTCGGACAGAGCGACCCCGCCGTCAAACAGATCGATTTGGAACAGGCACTTACAACCATTCCATCATCGGTTACAGATAAGATGCTCGGGCAATATGAACGATTTCAACAACAGAGGTTTGGTGCCTGACAAAACAAACGACGATATATCTGCTGAATATTAAAGATGGAAATGGATAAAACAATAAACGACATGCCGACCATGCGAGGAGCCGTGCCGAAGTCTCGTTTTCGTACCGGTGATGTAATAC